>CBFDEA010000179.1:0-4966 GCA_965603695.1 uncultured Rhodospirillaceae bacterium
GTAACAATTTACCCAAAGGGGGGCTGACCAAGTTCCTCAACGAAAATGGTGTCGACAAACTGGTGTTGTTTGAGCAGATCGAGGCGACGCTTGCCTGGGCAGATACCGTCAACAAGTTATTCCGATCGCAAACCACTATCGGTGAGGAAGAAATTGACGAGGTCATTAACGAGATAAAAGCCAGCAAGGGAAAACCGGAATATCTGGCTGCGGAGATTTTTTTGCCGGTTAACGACCCCCGGCAAGACGGTGAAGTCCTCAATAACGCGGGTCGCCTGATTGAGATCCTTAAAGGCGGTGCCAGTTTCGCTGCCTTGGCAAGAAACTATTCGCAGAGCGCCTCTGCCGCCATCGGTGGCGATCTCGGCTGGGTTCGCCAGGGCCAGCTACCTCAAGAAATCGATAAAGTCTTGATTCCATTGAAAAAAGATACTGTATCTCAACCGCTACGCGGGGTATCGGGCTATTATATCATCCTTAAAAGAGGCGAGCGTAGCGGCCAGGGTCTGCCGCCGTCTCAGGAGAAAATCGACCTCCGACAAGTTTATTTACCACTTGGCGCGGCTACCAGTGATCGCGACAAGGCAAGCTTGATGGAAAAAGCAATTGCCATGGGGGCAACGGCGAAAAGTTGCCCCGATATGGAAAAGCTTGAAGCCGAAAGCGGCTCTCCACTATCAGGCAGCCTGGGCAGCGTCGATACCTCGTCCTTACCGCCTGCTATTCAGAAGGTCGTCAAAGGCCTTCCACTTGCCACCGCGAGCAAGCCGATTCCGGCAGACGGGGGGATTATCTTTTTGATGGTTTGCCAGCGCACCGGCACCTCGACGATGGATATTATTCGGCCACAAATCAGGCAACGCCTACTGAGCAAAAGGCTCGATAACGCAGCCAGGGGGCATCTTCGCGACCTGCGTCACACAGCCTTCCTGGATGTCCGAATATGAGCGCTGGCGGCCCGCTTCTGCCTTTAGCCCTGAGCATGGGGGAGCCGGCTGGAATTGGCGGTGAAATAACGCTTAAAGCCTGGGCTGCATGTAAAGACACCGTTTTTTTTGTCATCGATGATTTGGCCCGTCTGCAACGTCTGGCAAAACAACTCGGACTTGATGTTCCGCTTCGTGAAATTAATGACCCGGGCGAGGCCACAGAAGTTTTCGCCAAGGCCCTGCCGGTCCTGCATCGCCCTTTAAAGGTCGCGCCAACCCCAGGCCAACCGGACCCTGAAAATACCAACGCCGTCATTGAGTCAATCAAAGTGGCCGTCGAACTGGTCCGCGGCGGCCAGGCTGCGGGCATCGTTACCAATCCCATTCACAAGAAATCCTTGTATGACGGTGGCTTTAAATTTCCCGGTCATACGGAATTTCTGGCGCAGTTGGCGGGGATCGACACGCCGCCGGTGATGATGCTGGCATCGCCGCAACTGAAGGTCGTGCCGGTCACTGTTCATGTCAGTATCGCCGAAGCCATCGCCAACCTGAATACCCAGGACATCGTCACCTTGTCAGTGATAACCGCCAGGGCGCTGGAAAAAGATTTCGCCATTGCCGCCCCCAGACTGGCCATCGCCGGCCTTAATCCGCACGCCGGTGAAGGCGGCGGCATGGGGGCGGAAGAAACCACGATCATCGCCCCGGCCATCGCCCAACTGCAAGATCTGGGAATTGACGCCAGCGGCCCCTGGCCACCCGATACCCTGTTCCATGGGGCAGCGCGCAAAAACTATGACGCCGCCATTTGCATGTACCACGATCAAGCGCTGATCCCGATCAAGACCATCGATTTCGACGGTGCCGTCAATGTCACCCTGGGGCTGCCCTTCGTCCGCACCTCGCCCGATCACGGCACCGCCTTCGATATCGCCGGAACCGGCAAGGCCAGTGCGCGCAGCTTGCTTGCGGCAATTGCCATGGCCGCCGACATTGCCGCCCGGCGCGGCCAATGAGCGCCGACCTGCCCCCCTTACGCGACGTCATCAATCGTTTCGGTCTCGACGCCCGCAAGAAACTCGGTCAGCATTTCCTGCTTGATCTCAACCTGACCGCCCGCATTGCCCGCAGTGCCGGCGATCTTACAAACTGCACGGTGGTCGAAATCGGCCCCGGTCCCGGCGGCCTGACCCGGGCGCTTTTGCAAGCCGGGGCAAAACAAGTGATTGCCGTCGAGCGCGATCCACGCTGCGTCGAGGCTATCGAAGATTTGGGCCGGCATTTTGACGGCAGGCTTAAGGTCGTTGCCGCCGACGCGCTTAAGCTGGACATCGGCACCCTTGCCGAAGGCCCCATGAAAATTGTCGCCAACCTGCCCTACAACGTGGCGACACCGCTGCTGATCGGCTGGCTGCACCAGATAGAGCGTTACGAAAGCCTGACCCTGATGTTCCAGAAGGAGGTCGCCGACCGGCTGACCGCCAGCCCCGGCGGCAAGACCTATGGCCGCCTGTCGGTGCTGACCCAGTGGCTGTGCCACACCAACCACGATTTCAACATCGCCAGGACCGCCTTCACGCCGCCGCCCAAGGTCGAAAGCACCGTCGTCACCCTGACCCCGCGCCCGGCCCCCCTGGCCGCCTGCGATTGGCAGAAACTGGAAAAAGTCACCGCCGCCGCCTTCGGCCAACGCCGCAAGATGCTGCGTGCCAGCTTGAAGCCGTTAGGGGTTGATCTGGAAAGTTTGGGCATTGAGCCGACGGCCCGGGCCGAGACCCTGAGTCCCGAGCAGTTCTGTGCCATCGCCCGTCTGATTTAAGTAAATAAAGCGCCGACGTCGCCCAGACCGTCGATGGAAATAACCGCCTCGGCGGGGCCGTTATCGAGCCATTGAACCGGGGTCAGAGACCCCGTCAGGATAACCTCTCCGGCTTTAAGGCCCCGGCCCAACGCGGCCATGCGGTTAGCAATCCAGAGCACCGCTTGCAGCGGGTGACCCAACACATCGACGCCAAGACCACTGCCTGCGAGTCTGCCGTCTATATAGACCCTGCCCTCCGTCGCCGCCAGATCGAGGCTGCGCCAGTCGCCGATTTCGGCCCCCAGGACACAGGCGGACTGAAAGAAATCATCGGCGATCAGAACCGCGCTCGGCTGCGCCAGAAAATCGCCGTAACGGTTATCGACGACTTCAATCGCCGCCATGCAGGTGCCGATGGCGGCTTCGATCTGGGCCAACTCGTAAGGCGCCCCGCTTGCCGGCAGGTCAGCATTGAGCCTGACGGCGATCTCACATTCGATACCGACACGCTGGAAATCCTGCAATGCAAACGTCGCCGAATCCTGAAAGACATTGCAATCTAGCAAGCCGCCGAAAACCGGGTTTGGCACGCCGACGATTTCCTGCATGACCGCCGTCGTGCAGCCGATTTTGTAGCCGCTGATCCGGCCCAGGCCCTCGGCCTCTTGCCATTGGTGCAGGGCCGCTTGCACACCGTAGGCTTGATCTTCACTGAGGGACCCTAAGTCACCCGCAAGCGAGACCCCGGTGTTATCGCGGCGTGCCTGGCCGAGAACGCGGGCGGCTTTACTCATGGCCGATATCGCCGACGAAGTCATGCAGGCCGATCTGACGCGCCGTCTTTAAGCGTTCGGCGGCGAGGATGGCCTCGACCATGCCGACGCTTTCGTCGATATCGATATTGACGACGATGTAATCATATTCCGGGTAGTGGCTCATTTCCGAAGCTGCTTCGGCCATGCGTTTTTTTACGACCTCTTCACTATCCTGGGCGCGGGCATAGAGCCTGCGTTCCAGTTCGGCCATGCTCGGCGGCAGGATGAACACGCGGACCAGGTCCTTCGGCGCATTATCGGTCAATTGCTGGGTGCCTTGCCAATCGACATCGAACATCACATCGCGGCCCTGTGACAAGGCTTGCTCGACAGGCTCTTTCGGGGTGCCATAGAAATTGTCGAAAACCCGGGCGTGTTCCAACATCTGGCCACCGGCGACCATGGCGTCGAAGCGTTCCTTATCGACGAAATAATAATCCTCGCCGTCGACTTCGCCGGGCCGGGCCGGTCTGGTCGTCGCCGAGACGGACATGGTCAGGTTGCTGTCGCGGGCCATCAAGGCGCGCGATATGGTCGATTTACCGGCCCCTGATGGCGAAGACAAGACGACCATCAGGCCGCGGCGTTTAAGGCTGTTATCTGTATTCATATTTTCTACTCGATATTCTGCACTTGCTCGCGAAACTGTTCAATCATCGCTTTCAGATTGAGGCCAATGCGGGTCAGTTCGACATCGCCGGACTTGGAGCACAGGGTATTGGCCTCGCGGTTGAATTCCTGACAGAGGAAATCGAGCTTGCGGCCAATCGCCCCCTCGCCCTGCAATAAGTCGCGGGCGGCCCCGACATGGGCGCTTAGGCGATCCAGCTCCTCGCTGATATCGGCCTTGGTCATCAGCAGCGCCGCCTCCTGCTCAAGCCGCTCAGCCGATAAAGTCGGCACGTCTTCGAGCAGGGCTTCGACTTGCTGTTTAAGGCGCTGGCGGATGGCTTCGGGCCTGATCGCGGCAGACTTGGCGGCGGCCAGACAAAGCTCTTCGATGGTCGTCATCTGTTGAGTCAGCACGGTGGCCAGGCGCGCCCCTTCCTCGGCCCGCATGACAAGCAGCGCGCTCAGGGTTTCATCGAGGTCGCCGAGTAGCAGCGTTTGCAATGCCGCGCGGTCATCGTCGGTGATCTTCTCGTCGCGCGGCTCAATGACGCCTTTTAAGGACAGCAGGCCGTCCAGGCTGGCGGCTTTCAGTCCCGCTACTTTTTCGCTCAGTTGCGGCAGCAACGCGATATAGCCGTCCAGGACCTCTTCATTGATGCCGTAAGCACCGCCCTTGCGGAGCCATTCAATGCTCAGGGACAACTGGATATTGCCACGCTGCAGGCGTTTGTTGACCCGCTCGCGGACCTCGGATTCCATGGTGTCGAAACCGGCGGGCAGGCGTAAGCGCACGTCCAGCCCCTTAC
>CBFDEA010000180.1:0-4941 GCA_965603695.1 uncultured Rhodospirillaceae bacterium
CCCGACAACCAGCACGGCGGCGAAGACGCCCACCGATTCCAGTGCCGCAAGCCCCATGGATTGACTCAGGTTCATGCCGCCCGCCGCCAATATCGGCACCAGCATCATCAATGGCACGACGGCCAGATCCTGGAACAACAACAGGGCGAAACTGGAGCGGCCCCAGCGCGTCGTCAGTTGGTTTTCATCGGCGAGTATCTGCAGTCCGAAGGCCGTCGAGGACAGGGCGAGGCCAAAGCCGACGATAAATGACTGGCCATAGGTCGCGCCGAGCGCGAAGTGAGTGGCAGCGGCCAACAGCAGGCCGGTTATCACCACCTGCGCGCCGCCGAACCCGAACACCAGCCGCCGCATCACCCAAAGCCGCTGTGGCTTGATTTCAATGCCGATAAGGAACAACAGGAAAACGACGCCAAACTCGCCGATATGACGCATATTGTCCGGGTCATTGACCAAGGCGAACCCGGCAGGCCCGATCACTGCCCCAGCCGCCAAATAGCCCAGGACAGAGCCAAGGCCCAACCGGTTGAACAACAACACGGCCGCCACAGCGGCTGCCAACAAAGCTAAAATTTCAACCATGACAGCCCCTTAAATTGCGTTCACACGATAATATAGTTGTTCAGCTATGGCGCTGGTACAGGTCCCGAAAAGGCTCCGGGATCGGCACCGGGCGA
Source organism: uncultured Rhodospirillaceae bacterium (assembly GCA_965603695.1). GTDB lineage: Bacteria > Pseudomonadota > Alphaproteobacteria > Rhodospirillales > JABHCV01 > JACNJU01. The sequence goes on from CBFDEA010000180.1 coordinate 678, forward strand.
TCATTTTCCTTATCGACGAAGACATGCACGAAATGGCCCTGTGCGGCCGGGCTTTCGATGCCTTCGGTAAACAGGCCGATGGCATAAGTAACACTCGAGTTGCCCATTTTAACGACAGTCAGACCGGCCTCAACGACATCGGGGTAGGATAAAGGGCGGCGGAATTTACACAACGTCTCGACGGCCAGCGGCACGATCCGATCACCCGTCCAGTCGAGCCCGCCCTCATGCATCAAAAAACGCACGACGATGGCCTCGAAGTAACTGTAATACATGACGTTATTGACATGGCCGAGCTGGTCGTTGTCGTTCCAGCGGGTCGGCACGTCGAGGAGGTAACGGCATTCTTCGCGGCGCGTGATATAAAGCTCTTCATTCATCATCAAATATCCATTAGGCGTTCGAGGGCAGCGCGGATCGGGTCTGGGATCGTCACCGGCTTGTTGGACGCACGTTCGACAAAGACATGGACGAAATGCCCACTGGCAACGGCCACCTGGCCACCCTCGCGAAACACCGCCAGTTCGTAGCGGACACTGGTATTGCCCAGCTTGGCAACCCTTAATCCCAGTTCGATAGTCTCAGGATAAGCCACAGACTCGGCAAACCGGCACATCGTTTCCACCGCCACCCCAATCACCGGGGCGGCGACAATATCAAGCCCACCGTGCTCAATAAGATAATTATTCACCACCGTATCGAAATACGAATAATAGGTGACGTTGTTAACATGCCCATAAATATCATTATCGGACCAGCGCGTTTGCAGGGTTGTGATGTTGGGGTAAGCGGTCCGCTCTAGTGACTGCTGTGGCTGGGCTGTGTTCACTGTGGGAGTCCTAAAAAGAGAAGGGCCACCGATTACTCGGTAGCCCCTTTTTTACCCTCAACCTGTCAAACTCGCCATTGATTTTTTTATTGGCTGGAAGGGACTCTAGCCAAGCAGGACGGCAACGGTCAAGGGGCTTTTTTTCGTGCCCGTGGTTCTATTTTCTTGACACCCCTCAAGGGCAAGCAGAACGACAAAAAAAGAGCCACCCCTTTTTTGGGGCGGCGAGTTTTACAGGGAGGTGTCTGGACGAATGCTTTAGGATGAGTCTGAAAAGACCCACATCCATCCGACAATAAAGCATAGTCAATTCATCCTTAAGATAAGGTTAAATTAGCTTTTAAAAGCGCTATCGGCGCCGCTCTTGGCCGCTATTTTCAGCGAAATCGCGGCCCGGACGCGACCGATTTCAGCCTCCAGTTCTGCGATATATTCACCCAGGGCTTCAATCGACATCACTTCCAGGTCTTTTTGCGCGGCCTTTTTCTTTGCCGGTTCCAGATCATCGCTATCCATTGTCATCCACTTTCCATTGTCTCTTGTCAGCACGCAGACAACATACTAGACCGAAGCCTGACATTCAAAGCCGGAGACGATCATGAGCCCGCAACTGCCCGACACCATGACCTGCGTCGAGATCACCCCCGAGGGTGGCCTCATCACTGCCAGCCGCCCCCTGCCCCAGCCTGGGCCGGGAGAAGTCCTGGTCGAAGTCGCCGCCGCCGGGATCAACCGCCCCGACGTCTTGCAGCGCAAGGGTGCCTATCCGCCACCGCCGGGGGCATCGGACATTCCCGGCCTGGAAATCGCCGGCACCATCGTCGGCCTGGGCCAAGGCGTTAGCGACTGGGCGCTCGGCGATGACGTGCTCGCCCTGGTCACAGGCGGTGGCTACGCCCAGTACTGCACCGCCCCGGCGCCACAGTGCCTGCCCATCCCCGCAGGCATGGACATGGACGAAGCGGCGGCAGTGCCGGAAACCTTTTTTACCGTCTGGTCCAACGTGTTCGGGCGCGCCGCCCTGAAGCCCGGCGAAACCTTGCTTATTCACGGCGGTTCCAGCGGCATCGGCACCACCGCCATCCAGATCGCCCACGCCCTAGGGTCGACGGTCATCGTCACCGCCGGAAGCGACGACAAATGCGGCGCTTGCGAAGTTCTCGGCGCCGACCATGCGATCAACTACCGGGACCGGGATTTCGTCGAAGCGGTCAAGGAAATCACCGCTGGCCGGGGCGTCGATGTCATTCTCGACATGGTCGGCGGCGACTATGTGCAGCGCAACCTGAAAGCCCTCGCCGAAGATGGCCGCCTGGTTAACATCGCCTTCCTCAACGGTAGTAAGGTCGAAGTCGACCTGATGGCGATGATGTTGAAGCGTCTGACCTTAAGCGGTTCGACCCTGCGCGCCCGTTCCGTCGAATTCAAGGCGGCGATTGCCGCCGAGCTTAAAGACCGAGTCTGGCCTTTGATTGAGGCCGGGGAAATTGCCCCCTTCATTTACGCCACTTTCCCCTTAGGCGAGGCGGCTCAGGCCCACGCGTTGATGGAAAGCTCCGAACATATCGGCAAGATCGTTCTACTTCCTTGAATCTATGGTTTACGGGGCCGGAAAAATACACTAAACGTTCATCCAACAGATGCCTTACTGGCATTTACTCCAGTCATCTACGATAGGATAACAAGCGATGACGCATCCGCTGATGCCAAAAGCCACAGCCGTGTGGCTGGTAGAAAATACCGCTCTTTCTTTTGAGCAGATTGCCGATTTTTGCGGCCTGCATTCCCTTGAGGTTCAGGCCATCGCCGACGACGAAGTCGCCATCGGCATGCAGGGCCTCGACCCGATCACCGCCGGTGAGCTGACAATGGAAGAAATCGAGCGCTGTCAGGCCGACAGTGGGGTCCGCCTCAACCCCGCCGCCAACCGTACCCCGGTGGCGAAAAAGAAGGGCGCCCGCTACACCCCGGTATCGAAACGCCAGGACCGCCCCGACGCCATCTCCTGGTTGATCAAGAACTACCCGGAAATGAGCGACGCGCAGATTTCCAAACTGATCGGCACGACTAAGCCGACCATCAGTTCAATCCGCGAGCGCAGTCATTGGAACATCACCAACATCAAGCCGCAGAACCCGGTCGGCCTTGGCCTGTGTACGGCTGAAAATCTGGAAAAATCCGTAGCCATCTCGCGCGCCCGCGCCGGCACCACGCACGCCCCGAACAAGGCACCAAGCGCCGACGGACCGGCACCCTCGATGCCGGTAGAAGAGGCCGCGCCGGCACCGGCACTGACTGCTGAAACAGCCTTCGTCGAACAGCTACCGGCACCCGAAACCGAGACCCTGGCCATCGAACAGAACACCGACAGCGATCCGATTGCCATGCCCGCCCCGGAAGAAGAAAAGGCGGAATAAGCGACTTCGTCTCCGCGTCTTAATAATTCATGCCCCTCAAGCGCCAAACGCCTGAGGGGCATTTTATTTTACTCTTCCACCGCAACCGTATAACCCAAAGCCAACCTGCCGCCATCGGCGTAGATGGTTTGGCCGGTGATGTAGCTCGACTCATCGGATGCCAGGAAGACCGCGACCGAGGCCATTTCTTCGGGCTCGCCGCAGCGTCCCATGGGGGTACGCGACAGAATCATCTTGCGCGCCGCCTCGTCGGCCATGACCTTTTTCGCCATGTCGGTAAGGATCGTCCCCGGACCGATGGCGTTGACCCGAATGGCCTTGTCGGCCAGTGACAAGGCCATCACCTTGGTCAACTGGTTAACGCCACCCTTGCAAATAACGTATGGCGCGGCCTTGGGGATGGCGGTAACGGCGTTGATCGACGACATGTTGATGATGACACCCCCGCCATTGGCCGCCATATGCCGCCCCGCCGCCTGACCGCTCAGGAAAAACCCCTTCAAATTGATCGCCAGCGTCGTGTCCAGTTCATCCTCGCCGATATCGAGGAAATCCCCGGTGTACAGAACGGCGGCGTTCGACAGCATGATATCGAGGCCGCCGAAGTGGGCAACCGTATCGGTGATCAACTGATCGACCTGCTGTTTTTTCGAAACATCGCAGTGCAGGTAATGGGCCTCGCCACCACTGTCACGAATGCTGGCGGCGGCGGCTTCCCCAAGTTCATCATTGATGTCCGAAAGCACCACCCGCGCGCCCTCACGGGCGAAGGCTTGCCCGCAGGCCAGGCCGATGCCGCCAGCGGAACCGGTGACGATGGCGACTTTATTTTCTAAACGCATGGTTTGTTATCCTGCTTGTTTGATCGGTTATGAGTTTTTTTTACTTCCTTGCCTTGGCCAGGCCGATGCCTTCCAGGGCCGTTTCGATTTCATAGAGGATAGTTGGGTCGTCGATGGTTTCGGGCACCTTGTAGTCGACGTTATCGGCGATTTTATGCATTGTCCCGCGCAAAAAT
>CBFDEA010000181.1:0-4931 GCA_965603695.1 uncultured Rhodospirillaceae bacterium
GTCGAAGACAATTTGATCATCGACGGAATATAGATGGCAGGGTTGTTCCGTGTACTGGCGGCAGGCCTTCAGTGCGTCGGATTCGGCTATTTCCACGGTGGCGTTTCCCGATGCCCAGGCCCAGGCCCCTCCGGGGGCAATGGCGAAGGCACGGTGCAATGGTGCGTCCTGAAATTCCAGGTATCCTTGCTTGCTCATTGTGCTCAGATGATCGGCGTCTATGGCTTCCGATTTCGCCTCTAGGGCGGCGAATCCAATTAACCCTGCGACCATTACGAAGATCATTGGAACCGTTTGTTTAGGATGCATTTAGTTTTTTCCGATGGCGGCTTTTGTTATCGTCCAGATAATGACGGAAAACCGCCAATGTGCGAATACCTTAGTATTTTACTCAATGATTATCCATTAAAAACAACGATTTAGCTTGTATTGATTAGATAATGCTTATATTCTAACTTCCTAATATGAATAAAGGATTGTGCTATGTTAAAGATCATCACAGGTTTCTTTTCCGGGGTTGTCGTTGTCGCCGTTATGGCTTGGCAATTCGGCGGTGGATTGATGATTAAGGAATATCCGAGCCCCTACGGTTTGGAAGAAACAGTGGCTCGTATTCAGGCTAACATCCAAGAGGCCGGATGGAGTTTATCCGGTCTGCGCAGCCCGTCAAACACCATTAAAAAAATGGGGGCGACGGTGCCCAATGTGCTGCTGATCGAAGCCTGTAAGCCGGATTACTCTAAGCCTATTATCAAGGATGACGAAACCCGTATTCTGTCGATTTTGATGCCATGCACGATCACCGTCTACGAAAAAGGCGACGGTATCTACATTGGGCTGCTGAACTCCGGCCTCATGGGACGCTTGTTCGGCCCGATGGTCACCGAAGTGATGGCCAAGGTTGCCGCCGACCAGGAAAAATTCATTACCTTTGATCCCAATAAACCGGCTCCAGCCCTGATCCGTCCAAAGTCGAGCGGCGGCGGTGGCTCGGGCAAGGGTGGCCTTCAGGATCTTGGTGGCTGTTAGTGCAGTCGTCTGGCTTGCTGCCAAGTATTGATGACGCAATAGAATTCAAAGTTAAGGATATGGTCATGAAAAATTCACACAACAGGGACGCTGTCTGGCTTGCCGCCATCTTCTCTTTCGCACTTGCCCTGTCGGCCATGGGTGGATCTGCCTCGGCCGCAACCGACGGCAATTCGACGGCGGATCATACCAAGTTCGATGAACTGAAGGGGCCGTTTGCCGATGGCCCGGCAGTCACCAAGGCCTGCTTGAAATGTCATACCGAGGCATCGAAACAGATTCACAAAACCAAACACTGGAACTGGGATGTCGTCAACCCGGCGACAGGGCGGAAACTTGGCAAGAAGAACATCGTCAACAATTTCTGCGGCTCCGTGGTTTCAAATGAACCGCGTTGCACCAGTTGTCATATTGGCTTCGGCTGGAAAGATGGAAACTTCGATTTCGCGTCTCAGGAAAATGTCGATTGTCTTGTCTGTCACGACACTACTGAAAAATACCGAAAACTACCTGCCGGTTCCGGCCACCCTGCCTATAAGGATACCGAATGGCCACCGGCTAGCGGCAAGTTCATTAAACCCGTTGATTTGGTCAGCGTCGCCCAGAACGTCGGCACCACCAGTCGTCGTAACTGCGGCATGTGTCACTTCCTGGGCGGTGGCGGTAATGCCGTCAAGCATGGCGACCTGGACCTTTCGATGCTTAATCCCGGCCCCTATCTTGATGTTCACATGAGTCCACAAAAACTGAATTTCAGTTGCTCCAAATGTCACGGTGGCGACAACCACCTAGTTCAGGGCAGCCGTTACGCCCTTGAAGCCAAAGACACCAAGGGCATTGATATTCCGGGCCGCACCGATGGCAGCCGCGCCAGTTGCGAATCATGCCATGGCACAACGCCGCATCCGCAAATGGCCAACGTCAAGCTCAACGACCACACCGATGTTCTTGCCTGCCCGACCTGTCATATTCCAGAATTCGCGCGTGGCGGTTACGCCACCAAGATGTGGTGGGATTGGTCGACCGCTGGCAAGCTGACGCCGGAAGGCAAACCCTTGAAGATCAATAACGAAAAGGGTGAACAGATATACAACGGCATGAAAGGCGACTTCACATGGGGTAAGAATGTAACACCCGAATACCGTTGGTTCGACGGCACCTCAAAGTTCACCCTGTTCGGTGACGAGGTGAGCGGCGATGAAGTCGTCTCCATCAACAATTATGGCGGCAGCCCCGACGATCCCAATTCCCGCATCTGGCCATTCAAGGTCATGCGCGGCAAGCAGCCCTATGACAAGGGCTTGAAGACGCTCGCTGTCGTCCACACCTGGGGGCCGGGCGATGAAAGTGCCTATTGGACCGGCTACGATTGGGACAAGGCGCTGGAAGCCGGTATGAAGGCGGCCGGGGTCAAATACAGTGGCGAGATGGGCTTCGTTGAAACCGAGATGCTGTGGCCGATCACCCACATGGTGGCACCAAAAGAAGACGCTGTATCTTGCGATGAATGCCACAGCCAGAACAGCCGCCTGAAGGATATCCCCGGCCTCTACATTCCTGGCCGTGACCGCTTCGGTTGGCTTGACGATGTTGCCTGGTTGCTCGCCGCCTTGACGTTGCTCGGTGTCCTTGGACACGGTGGTTTACGTTATCTCATGCACCGTAGGGAGAAATAGAGCCATGAAAAAAATCTATATTTTCAAACGCTTCGAGCGTTTCTGGCACTGGTCGCAAGCGGCTCTGATCATCACCATGGGGGCGACTGGGTTTGAAATCCATGGCACTTATGAATGGTTGGGATATGCAGACGCCCAGGAGGTCCATACCACCGCCGCCTGGATGCTGATCTGGCTTTGGATGTTTGCCATTTTCTGGCACTTCACCACTGGTGAATGGCGGCAATACATTCCGACGACTGATAAGCTGTTGGCGATGATGAAATATTACCTAACCGGCATTTTCACCGACGCCCCGCACCCCTTCAAGCAGACACGCCTGTCCAAACATAATCCGCTGCAGCGGTTGGCTTATCTGTTCGTTCAGGTCGTTATTAATCCGACGGTCTGGATTTCTGGCCTGCTCTATCTCTACTACGCGCAATGGGGTGCCTGGGGGCTGGGTTGGCTCGATCTTGCCGACGTTGCCTTCGTCCACCTGCTGGCCGCTTTCATGATGCTGTTGTTCCTGATCGTCCATATCTACTTTGCAACCACCGGCCACACACCGATGGCGCACATCAAGGCGATGATTACAGGTTATGAGGAAAGCGAAGATTAATCTTCTTAAAGATACGCCCTTCAGGAAACCGTCCCGCATAATGCGGGGCGGTTTTTTCGAGGGCCTAGCCTGCCGGATCCATTACCTCGGGCTGCAAGCGCGTGCGAACGGGGAAAATTGGCTTCAAAAGAGTGACCGGTTGCGGGTCCTTCTCGTAAGCTTTGGCGGCGTCACGGGGAACTGAAATATCCCCTATAAACAATTCAATCGCCTGCGCCGGGATTTCCTTGCCCGCGTCCACGCAACCATAACCAGCCAGCAATTGTGTATAGCGTGCCAGGTCATCGGACATCGAACGCACGTTCAGTTCGTGAAATTGAAAGCAGTTATTGCTGGCGAAGGAAAAACGTTGGTAGCTGAGCGTGCCGACCTTGCCGGTTTCCCCGTAAGTCAGCGCTTTGCCGTTCAGGGCTTCCCAGCCTTTAAGGAAAAGCCTCGGCGCTTCTGCGGTTTCTGCTATGACGCCTATGGCGTTGCTTGAGATCAAGGCGACTGAAAGCCAGCCCCGATCACCTGTTGCCGATAAAACCTCTGTCTTTCCGTAGGCGTCACGGCTGCTGGTGTGAATTGTTTCGCTCGCTCCGACTATGCCGGGGTTAAGCATAAACGGCTTTGCATCCGGCCTTACCGGGGCCTGACAAGCGGCGGCAATAACACAAAGGCTAAGAGCGAATACGGCGTTACGGGTTATCATGATCAATTTCGTCCTGAGCGGATCGAGCCTATTTTTAAGGCCTGAACGGGTTCGTAATATATGTTGGCAGAAAGTTCGCCAAGCGGTTCCACGAAGTCGAATTTCGGCACCGTGATGGAGCTTAAAAATTTGGCCACGGCGGCGTCAATCAAAGGGACCGCCATGGTATGGCAATAATAACCGGCAACGAGTTTTGCGTAGCGGCTCTGGGTGTCAAATCCGGATGGCAGATACGTGCTGTGGAACGCGAAACAGCTATTGGAAGCATAAGAAAAACGCTCAAAGTCGACAGAGCCGCCCGGCGTTTTAGCGCGGCCTTTGACCCCGAATTCTATGTTTTTTCCTTGCAGAGATTTCCAGCCCCGCATGACCAATCTGGGAAATATGGCGTGATCGCTGATGACGGCGTTCTGGTAGGTTTCAAGGAACAGGACGCTGAGCGTGCGATGGGCGGTGCCGGCGTGGAGAACTTCCAGTCGGCTTCTTCCATCGCGTTCCAGGGAGTGCTTAAAATCGTCTGGTGAAAACAGCTCAGAGGTGACCGCGAAGGCGTCTTCCCTGTCGTAGGGCGGTCGCTCGCAGCCCGTCAATACGGTCACGCCGATGGCGAGCGCGGACAGGAAGACGAAAATGCGTTGCGGGACGCGGGAAAAGGGCATTGAAGGCACTCCTTCAGACTAAGATGTGTCAATCCGGGTTATTTTTCAACTGTCGCTTCAATGCGCCGTCCTTCTTGATGGCCATTTCCCGGCGTAGTGCGTCGCCATGTTCAAACGGGCCTTCGCAGTGGACCATTTCCCAGGGACCGCGGCCACGGGTGAATTTGGCCCCGGTGCCGTGGTTATGCTCAATGATCCGGCGTTCCGTATCCTTGGAAATCCCGGTGTACAGGGTGTTGGACGGATTACGGACCACATAGACATGCCATTGC
>CBFDEA010000182.1:0-4927 GCA_965603695.1 uncultured Rhodospirillaceae bacterium
CTTAACCTCAACGCCTTCGGGCAACCGCCGGGCCAGTGATTTGTCCTTCACCGGATCGGTAGAGGCGAACAAAATCGCTTCTAGCAGCCTGATATTCTGGTCGGGTTTATCGTTCATTCTTCTTCGTCCGTATCACTCAAGGACGCTTCGATAAGCTCTGCAGGCCTATGCGTCAAGTCATCGGCGCTACTGCGTACAAAAATAGGTTCAAATGCGGCATTTTGGCGCAGTCTGATCTTACCTTCGCGGGCCATTTCCAGGCTCGCCGCGAAGGTCGCGGCGACGGCGGAGCGAAAGGTCAGTCCCTTTTGCAAACCGGCAGGCAGGAACTTTGCCAAAAACTGCCAATCTGGCAACTTGCCGACGAGCAAATTCAGGCGTTCAAGGGCATCGTCGACACTGTGCAAATTCCACGCTTCGATATGCAGTGTGCGGTCTGTCTTGGCATTGTCCTGGGAGCCATAGGCCTTAAGCAGGTCGAGCAAGGTGACGTCGAACACCGTTTTTTGCGACAGTTTAAAGTGTTCAGGGATGCCACGGGAGAAGAAATCCTGACCCAGTTTATCAAGGGCCATCAGTGCCGCACCGGCATTCTGCATGGATTCCAGTCGTTTTAACTGGAACGACAGAGCCAGGGCCATTTCCTCGCCGGTCGGTTCATCTTCAGCGCCCAAATCCGGCAACAACAAACGCGACTTCAGGTATGCAAGCCAGGCCGCCATGACCAGATAATCGGCGGCAAGTTCCAGATTGTGGTGGCTGGCAATGGTCACGAATTCCAGGTACTGATCGGCTAGTTGCAGGATCGATATCTGGGTAATGTCTACTTTTTGATCGCGCGCCAAAGCCAGAAGCACGTCGATTGGCCCTTCAAAACCGTCAATATCGACGACGAAGGCGGCCACCCCCCGCGCTTGCGGGTCAACGTCATTTTCAAATTCTTCGATGGTTTCCATACTCTATATCACGCCCGTAATCCGGAATATCAAATGCGACAGATATGCCGCAGGTTCGAAAACCAGCCAATAGAAAACATTCAAATCAAAGCCCAGTTTATCGCCGATCCACGGCAAAACAAAGATACCTCCGAGAATAATCGCAAATCCCGCCCGTTCCAAGCTTGCCAGTCGAACCGCCAGCCCATGCGGCAATAGCCCGACGGCAACGCGGCCACCATCAAGGGGCGGTAAAGGCAGCATGTTGAAGACCGCCAAAATCATATTGAGGAATATGGAATTGCGTAGATTAAGAAAAACCCATTCGCCGACATCGGCGGGAAAATAAGACAGCGTATGGATAAGCAGGGACGAGATAACGGCAAGAATGATATTGGTGCCGGGACCGGCCAGGGCGACTAGAATCATATCGCGACGCGGAAAGCGCAACTTGTGAAAAGCCACCGGGACGGGTTTGGCGAATCCGAACATCATCTTGCCACCGGAGGCCAGCAGCATTAACGCCGGCAGGATCACGGTGCCAAATGGATCGACATGGCGGAACGGGTTGAAGCTGACCCGGCCTTGTTGGTAAGCCGTATCGTCGCCCAATCGCCAGGCGACAAAGCCATGCGCGGCCTCATGAAAGGTGATCGCCAACAACAGCGGCAACGCCCACACGGAGACCGTAAACATCAACCCGTTGTAATCCAATTCAATCCCCCTGCGCGGTCATCATAGAGGATAGCGCCAACACCGCATCGGAAAAACTCCCGGCCAGCGCAACCCGGTTGTCCTGGGCCATGGCCGCGCCGCGTTCGATGCGCGCCAAGGCTTGCGCCGTCAAACTTTGGCAACCGGCGGCGACCATTTTCATTTCCGCCATCTCGCCATTGCAATGCAGCGCCACATCGCAACCGGCGGCCAGCGCCCCGGCCGTGCGCTCGGATAATGTTCCGCTCAACGCCCCCATGGAAAGATCGTCGGAAACCAGGACGCCGTCAAAACCCAAATCATCCCGGATCAGCGCGATGACATCGCCCGACAGTGTCGCCGGTTGATTGCCGTCCAGCGCCGTATAGAGAACATGGGCGCTCATCGCCCACGGCATGTCTTTTAGGGCGCGAAACGGCGCGAAATCGCTGGCCGACAGAGTCTCATATGGGGCATCGACGCGCGGCAACGCTTTATGGGAATCCAAATCGGCCCGGCCATGACCGGGAATATGCTTGAGCACCGGCACCACGCCGCCCATGAGGAAACCCTCGCAAGTTGCCTGTCCGAGAGCCGCAATCGCCGCCGGATCATCGCCGAAAGCCCGATCGCCAATGATCGGGTCGGCACCCGGCTGGACCACATCGAGGACCGGCGCGCAATCAACCGTGATGCCCAGAGCAGTCAATTCATGGGCGATCAGATAAGCATTGAGGCGGGCGGCTTCGAGACCAAGGGCGCTATCTTTCCTGTAAAGCGCGGCAAATTCGGCTGCCGCCGGGGCGTTGCGCCAGTGCGGCGGTTTCAGTCGCTGGACCCGCCCGCCTTCCTGATCGATCAGTACCGGCGCGTCATCGCGACCGACGCTTTGACGCAGTGCATCAACCAATTCACGCACTTGCGCGGGGTTTTCACAATTGCGGCCAAAAAGGATAAACCCAAGCGGCTGAACGTCGGCAAAAAACGCCCGCTCGTGATCCCCTAAAGTAGGACCGGAACAGCCGAAAATAGCCGCCAAAGGAACCTTTTCTGTCACCTTAATTACCGGGCCTGACGATCAGGCAACCGACCTTGCGTTTGGTCAAGTTCTGACACAGGGCCTGGGCCACGTCTTCACCGGCAATCGGTCCCGCCCGCAGGCGGAAGAAGATGCCCTTGTCGGCGCCCAAATCGACGCGGACGATATTGAGGGAATAACCAGCGAGCACATCGCCGTGCAACTTTTTAAGCCGCTTCCATTCGCTTTCCGCCTGCTCACGCGTGCGCACGGCGGCGATCTGAATTTGATAGGCAAGACTGGAGATCGTCGTTTCAGCCGGTTTTGTCGGCACCGGCTCTTTGGGCATCATATCCTGATTGACGGTGACGGCGGGCATCGGCGAAGGGGCTACGGGCTTTGCCGCCTGTACTGGCTCTGGCGCTTTTACCGGCTGTTTTTCAAGCACGACCTTGCCAGGCTCTAGCTTTTGCGGCTTGGCCAACAGCTTGGGTTCGGCCGGCACTGGCGGCTGCTCGACGCGCTTGGGTTCAGGCTTGACTACGGGCTTCGGTGCGGGCGGTGTTTTCGGCATCTCCGGAAGTGGCAGCAAACGTTCGACCCGCGGTTCCGGGGCGCTGCCATTCATGCGGTCGTAAACCAATTTGTCGCGATCGGGGATTGCCATGCCGCCGGGAGTTTTTGGACGAACCTTTACCGGTCCTTCGGCGGCGCGAATGACCTGAAGCTCATCACTATCCCCGGCCATTATCTGACTGCCGTAGTAATACCAGCCGACACCGGCACCGGCACCGATCAGGACCACCAAAAACATCATCCAGGGACCACGGCGTTTGGGCTTTGCCCGTTTGATCCGTTGAAATTCAAGGGCTTCTGACGGATCGGGAACGATCTCGTCGTCTGTTTCGTCCGCAGGTGCCATTAACGCATCTCCTCCACGGGAACGACCCCGATAACGTGCAAGCCCGATGCGATCACGAACGCGGCCCCTTTGACAAGGGCTAATCGCGCCCGTGTCAGTTCAAGATCATCTTGCAGAATAAAACGTAATGAGGCGTTCTCCGTGCCCTTGTTCCACAGGGAATGGAATTCCGTCGCAAGGTCACCCAGATAAAAGGCGATGCGGTGCGGTTCATGGGCCAGCGCCGCCCCTTCGACAATGCGCGGCCAGTTGGCCATCAATTTAATCAGGGCCAGTTCGGAAGGATCGACTAGGCGATCAAGCGACGCCCCGGCCAAGGCTTCGGCGGTTAGCTCCTCGGCCTTAAAAATATCGGCGCAGTGGCGCAGTATCGAATGAATACGGGCGTGGGCATACTGCACATAGAACACCGGGTTTTCGCGCGATTGCTCCGATACCTTGGTTAAATCAAAATCCAGTTGGGCATCGTTCTTGCGGGTCAGCATGATGAAACGGACAACGTCCTTGCCGACCTGATCAATGACATCGCGGACGGTAATGAACGTCCCTGCCCGCTTCGACATTTTCACGGCAACGCCATTGTCCAGAAGGTTGACCATCTGACACAGTTTGACGTCCAGATCCCCCTGCCCTTCGGTCAGTGCCCTGACGGCGGAGGTCATGCGTTTGACGTAGCCGCCATGATCGGCTCCCCAGACATCGATCATGGTATTGAAGCCACGCTGATGCTTGTCTTCGTGGTAGGCCATGTCGGTGGCAAAATAGGTCCATGAACCATCCGACTTCTTGACCGCACGGTCGGTATCGTCGCCGAATTCAGAGGACTTGAACAAGGTTTGCTGGCGCGGTTGCCAATCGTCGGGTTTCCTGCCCTTCGGCGGCTCTAGCACGCCTTCATAGATCAGGCCGCGCGTTGTCAGCCCTTCGATGGCTTCCTCGACGCCGCCACGGGCGACCAACGCACGTTCGGAGGTAAAGACATCGTGGGTGATGCCAAGCGCCACCAGATCGTCGCGGACCAGCTCCATCATGGCGCTAATGGCGAACAAGGATATCGGTTCCAGCCACTCTTCTTCGGCGGCGTCTTTCCATTTGTCGCCTTCGAGCGCGGCCAGGCGCTGGGCCGGTGCAATCAGGTAATCGCCGGGGTAAAGTCCTTCGGGTATTTGTTCGACTGTTTCGCCAAGGGCCTCGCGGTAACGCAAGTGCAAGGAGCGGGCCAGGGTCTCAATCTGCGACCCGGCGTCATTGATGTAATATTCCCGGGTTACCGCAAATCCGGCCTTTTGTAGAAGCGAAGCCAGCGCGTCGCCGACAACCGCGCCACCGGGGGCTGGTTTCCGCCCCCGCCCAGCACGG
>CBFDEA010000183.1:0-4926 GCA_965603695.1 uncultured Rhodospirillaceae bacterium
CGAAGGCCTTGCCGAGACGGCGACGTTAAGCCGGATCGAAGCCTTGCACTTGAAGGGGGTTGTCGATGAAAACGAACGCGAAGCCCTTTTTTCGGCCTTCGAATTGCTGACGGGAATTCTGCTTCATCAACAGATAAGCGACTTCAAGGAAGGAAGGCCAGTCGGTTATCATGTCGACCCTGAGACTTTATCCAGGCATCAACAGAAGCGCCTGACCGAGGCCTTGAAATCCATCGACCAATTGCGCAAGCGGGTCAAATCCGAATTCACGGCGGATATTTTTTAAAACTGTTCCTGTTGTTTGCGCACTTCGACCATCTTGTTGGAGGCATTAATAGCTTGTCTCAAGGTGCTGATGCCCCGGGTTTCCAGCATGTCGAGCATGCGAAGCAGGATGCCGGCGGTGACCAGAGAATCGCCCAGGGCCGTATGCCTGCCCTCTATTTCAACGCCTAAGCGTTCGGCGATGGCATCAAGTGTGTGCTTCGTCGTTTTATCGTGCATGAAGACGCTCAGAAGCAGCGTATCGAGGACGATGTGATCGAAGACGATATGGCATTGCGCTTCCTTCAACTTCAGAAACTTCATGTCGAAGGCGGCGTTGTGGGCGACCAGAACAGCGTCGCCGATGAAGGTCTTGAATTCCGGCAACACATCGACGATGTCCCGCTCGTCGCGCACCATGTCGTCGGTAATGCCATGAAATTTAATTGAAGCCTTGGGAATCTCGCGCCGGGGATTGACCAGCGCGGTGAAAACGTCGCCCCGGTCTATTTTCCCGTCGCTGACCCGGACCCCGGCGATGGAGATAATTTCATCTCCGCCCGAAGGGCTCAGGCCCGTCGTTTCCGTATCGAAAACGACAAAAGTAAGGGATTTAAGCGCCCGCCCGCCCAACTCCTCCAGATGCATCGGTTGATTGAGCAGGTCGTGGTCGTAGAATTCAGGTCGCTCAGGCAGGTTCCTGTGGTCGTGCTGGCGTGCCGCCATCATTTGATCGAGGGCCAGCCAGGCAGGCAATAACAAAGCGGTTACGCCCAGGGCACCAAAAGCAGCCGATTGATCGACCCAGGCCCAGGCCAGTGCGGCAATGATCAGGGCAAGGACAACCAGGCCGCCGAAGGCTGCGGCAATGATCATTCTCAAACTGGCGGCGTGATGGTTCATCGTGACTTTATACTAACATACCAGCTGTGCGTTTGCAGTGTCTTGGATTCATCGGCGCAATGGGTTACAACCCCGGTTAATTCAAATTGACTGAAGTTCCGGAGAGCTTAAATGGCGTCCTATCAATATTCCTACGTGATGAAAAACCTGACAAAAACTTTCCCCGGTGGAAAGGAAATTCTGAAGGGCATCACACTTTCTTTCCTGCCCGGCGTCAAGATCGGCGTGCTTGGTCCCAACGGTGCCGGTAAATCGACACTGATGAAGATCGTCGCCGGCATCGATACGGATTTTGGTGGCGAGGCCTGGGCGGCGGAAGGTGTGCGCGTTGGCTATCTGGAACAGGAACCAGCCTTGGATCCATCCAAGGACGTCGAAGGCAATATCATGGAGGCTTTGGGCGAGGCCAAGGGATTGCTCGAGCGCTTTAATGAAATCAGCGCCAGATTTGCCGAGCCCATGGAAGACGACGAGATGAACGATCTGCTCGCCGAACAAGGCGATTTGCAGGAAAAAATCGACGCCGTCAACGGTTGGGAAATTGAACGGACCATCGAAATCGCCATGGACGCGCTGCGCTGTCCGCCCGGCGATGCCGATGTCACCAAATTGTCGGGCGGCGAACGCCGCCGCGTGGCCTTATGCAAATTGCTGCTCGAGCGCCCAGACATCCTGATGCTCGATGAACCGACCAACCATCTGGACGCCGAGTCGGTGGCGTGGTTGGAGCATTTTCTCCATGATTACGAAGGAACGGTCATGATCGTCACCCATGATCGCTACTTCCTCGACAATGTCACCGGCTGGATTTTGGAGCTCGACCGCGGCAAGGGTATTCCTTACGAGGGTAACTATTCGTCCTGGCTTGAGCAAAAACGCAAACGTCTGGCTCAGGAAGAAAGCGAAGAAAGTGCAAGGCAGCGCACGCTGAAGAAAGAGTTGGAATGGATTCAAGCCTCGCCAAGGGCCCGTCAGGCGAAAAGCAAGGCCCGTATCACAGCCTATGACGATCTACTGGCAAAGGCCGAAGAGCGCAATACAGACCGGGCGCAGATTGTTATTCCGCCGGGACCGCGCCTTGGCAACCTGGTGATCGAGGCCGAAGATCTTAAAAAAGGCTACGGCGAGCGGATGCTGATTGAAGACTTGAACTTCAAACTACCGCCGGGCGGTATCGTCGGTGTTATTGGCGCCAACGGTGCCGGAAAGACGACCCTGTTCAGGATGATAACCGGTTCCGAACAGCCAGACGGCGGCAAGCTACGCGTCGGTGAAACGGTCCAGCTTGGATACGTCGATCAGTCCCGCGATTCCCTGGATGACAATAAAACCGTGTGGCAAGAAATCAGCGGCGGCCATGATGAAATCATGCTCGGCAAGCGCGGCGTCCAAAGCCGCGCATATGTGGCGCGTTTCAATTTCAAGGGCGGCGATCAGCAAAAGAAGGTCGGTCAGCTTTCCGGTGGTGAGCGAAATCGCGTCCACCTGGCCAATATGCTCAAATCCGGCTCAAATGTTCTGCTGCTCGATGAGCCGACCAATGATCTTGATCTTGAAACCCTCAGCGCCCTTGAAGACGCGCTGGCCAATTTTGCCGGTTGCGCCATTATCATCAGCCATGATCGCTGGTTCCTGGACAGGCTGGCGACTCACATGCTGGCTTTCGAAGGCGACAGCCAGGTGGTTTGGTTCGAGGGCAACTACGAAGACTACGAAGCCGACCGTCACCGCCGCTTAGGCACCGACGCCGACCAACCGCACCGGATTAAATACAAGCCTCTTAAACGCTAGCGTTAGGGCCCCTCATTAGAGTTGTTGTCCCTCAAGCGCCGGGCGCTCACTCCGTTCGCTTGGCTGGGCCTCTGGAAGTCAAGACTCAAATGGTGAGAAGAACTGAAACCTGTTCCTTGAGAACAGTCTCCCCAAGCCTGCGACTGCAGGCCGCCGCTTATGCGGCGAGCCAAGGGGCCGGACGGCCCCGCCCGGCGCTTGAGGGGCTTGTACCTTAAATTAGCAAAGCTGACGGCCTTTAGCCGTCATCTTTGCGCAGTTTTATGGTTTTTTCGCGCAACGCTTCCAGAAGACCCGCGACCTTGCCGCCGCGCTGGCGGATGATCGAGCCAAAGTCGGAACGGAGGGTGTTGCTCATGGACGTACCCTCGACAACGACATCGACGACCTTGAAAAGATCGCCCTTGCGGGCGACGCGCCAATCGACGCGAACGGCTGCGGAGCCTTCTTTTTGGTGTATTTCGGAAAACACGGTGACGTTCGTTTCGTCCTGAACCAGGGCTTTGTGAATATGCAGGGGTTCGCCGACATAGGCGGCGAAGCGATCAACGTAGGAAACCACCATCAGGTCTTCAAATAGTTTCAAGTATTCCGTGCGCTCGGGCTCGCTTGCTTTGCGCCAATGGCGGCCTAAAATCCATTTGCCAATACCGTTGACGGCGAAATGATCGTTGAAGTATGTCCGGAACCGTTCAATGCGTTGTTCCCTGGGGGCCGATTTATTGGTCAGCTCGCGGATCGCCTTTTCGGCCAGATCCTGGACAAAGGTGGTCGCTTCTTCTTCAAAAGTTGCAGATAAGGCGGGGCTAGGCGGGAAACACAGGTTGGCGAAAATGACCAGCGCCGGCAAGAAGGAAAGGAAGGGCCGCCAGAGCGTCATTGTACCCGTGCCTGTCAGTTAGCTTGTGAAATCTCGTTGCTCACGCGCGGTCCGGGTTCTTCATCGAAGAATTGGCCGATGCTTGGAACCGCGGTCGAAGGATCAACCTCGCCGTTGTTGATTTCATCAGTCCGGCGTTGCCGGTAGAGGCTGCGAATAGTGGCGTAGAAATCGAGTGAGGATTTCTCAAGGTCTTCGATAGCATCGTAATGAAGGGCCCTGAAATCAATGGCGTCGACGGCGGTGCGGGTTGGAATCGTCCAGTTTTCATCGGAATTTCTGGCCCATATGTTGAGCGGGTCGATGAAGAAGTCGACAACCCGGCCAATAACGTCACGCGGGTTTGACGGGCCGAACACCGGAAGCATCAGGTAGGGGCCTTCGGGCATATTCCAGACGGCAAGGGTTTGGCCGAAGTCTTCGTTCTTATATTCAATTCCCAGATCGCTTGCGGTGTCGTTCAGGCCAAAAATACCCGCTGTGGAGTTGATCAGGAAGCGCACCAGGGTAGTGATGGCGCTTTCAAACTCGCCCTGTAGCACGTCGTTGAAGAAAATCACCGGGGTGCGCAGATGGTTCAGGAAGTTGTGAACGCCGGTGCGAACTTTATCGGGCGCAGTATTACGGTATGCATTGGAAACGGGTTTTAGGATGGCGGTGTCGAGGGCTTGGTTGAAGGCAAAAATCGCCCGCATGGTCGGCTCTGCAGGATCGTTTATTTCCTGATATTCGGCAACGGCATCCGCATCTTTGGGGTCAGGCGCAGTGGCGCAGCCGACCATCACCATCGAGACGAAACCCAGGACCAGGAAGCGTGAGCCGAGCCTGATTTTGGGGGTTGTTTCAAGTAAACGAATAAGCATTTAAAAAAGCGCGTCCCGTTGTTTTTATTACCGCGTTCAAAGAAAACGCCATCCGACGGCTCGTTAAAATCGCCAGATAACCAAACCTCTACTCGGGATCATTTTTTGCCCCGATTTCCACACCTACTTTATCATCACTGAATAAAGACGCGCGAATCCATAAATGAAGTAACATAGGGTCGAGAGAAAAACCAGCGCAGACAGTGTGGCTTAAACCAAATAGAT
>CBFDEA010000184.1:0-4889 GCA_965603695.1 uncultured Rhodospirillaceae bacterium
GGCAATGGCCAGGCCAGCGGCTTCGGTGGCTTCAAGTCCGAATACTGGTTCGGCTACCTGATGGCTGGTGCCTGTGCTTTGACCTGGACGGCCTATTCCATACTAAGCCGCCGCTTCGCCCATGTGCCGAGCGACGCCATCGGCGCATTTTGCTGTGTCACCGCCATTTTGGCGACGCTCGCCCACGTGACCTTCGAGACCACGCTGTGGCCGCAGGGCGGGCAGTGGCTGGCGGTGCTGGGGCTCGGCATCGGCCCGGTTGGGGCGTCATTTTTCGCCTGGGATATCGGCGTCAAGCACGGCCATATTCAGGCCCTGGGGGCAATCGCCTACGCAGCCCCTCTGCTTTCGACCTTGCTTCTGGTCGCTTTTGGACAAGGCGAGGCAAGTGTTCAGATCGCGGTTGCCTGCGCCTTGATCGTCGGCGGTGCGGTGCTGGCGTCGAAAGACTTGTTGGCCAGGAAATAAATCTTAGAAATTATCTTTGCGGCGGCGGATTTCGGCGAAGGCCGATACCGGGTCCTGACCCGCAAGCCCGGCGGCCACAAGCAGGTCGTCATTGTCGGCACGCAGGAACGGGTTGACCCGCTTTTCTTGACCAAGTTTGGATGGCACCGTCGGCTTGCCTTGCTGGCGAAGGCCCTGCACTTCGTCGGCCCGGGCCTTCAGCTCGGCATTGGCGGGTTCGATGCTAAGGGCAAAGTCGGCGTTTGAATTGGTATATTCGTGGGCGCAATAAACCATGGTTTCGTCCGGCAAAGCGCGCAGCTTTTTAAGCGACGTCCACATCTGTTCGGCGGAACCCTCGAACAACCGCCCGCAGCCCATTGAAAACAGGGCGTCGCCTGAAAACAGAGCCTGGTCTTCCGCGAACCAATAGGCGATATGGCCGCTGGTGTGGCCGGGAACGTCGAAAACCTTGCCCTGATGTGTGCCGATGGTAACGCCATCACCCTCGGCAACGCGCACATCGATGCCGGGAATTCTCGCGGCATCGACACCGGCCCCGACGATGGTGCAGCCGGTGGCTTCTTTAAGTTCCAGATTGCCACCGGTATGGTCACCATGATGATGGGTGTTGAGAATATGACTAAGGGTCCAGCCGCGTGCCGCCAGCACCTCGAAAACCGGTCCCGCCACGGCCGGATCGACGGCGGCGGTCTGCCCGCTTGCGGAATCGTGAACCAGGTAGATGAAGTTGTCCCCGAGCACGGGAATTTGATCAATGACGAGGGCGGACATGCTAACTCCTGAGTAACTCCTGAAAAAAAATTATCGACAAGACTATCATCCAGCGCCGCAAGATGCACTACACTGTGGCCATGTGGACAGACGCCGTTGATTTACGAGATTTCTACGAGACCCCCCTGGGGGGCGTTGCCCGGCGCATGATCCGACGGCGCATTCACGCCTTGTGGCCGGACGTGACGGGCATGGATGTGCTCGGTCTGGGCTTCACCACACCTTATCTCAGGGCCTTCCACGGGGAAGCGGGGCGCACACTAGCGGCCATGCCCGCCGCCCAGGGCGTCTTGCATTGGCCCGCGGACGAAAAAGGTTTGACCACTTTGGTCGATGAGATGGAACTGCCTTTTGCCGACGTCTCGATGGATCGAATCTTGCTGGTCCACGCCCTTGAAAGTACTGAAAATGTCCGTCCGATGATGCGCGAAGCCTGGCGGGTACTGGCCAGCGGCGGTCGCCTGATGGTCGTCGTCCCCAATCGGCGGGGGCTTTGGGCGCGCTTTGAGAGAACCCCTTTCGGGCGTGGTAGACCCTATTCATCGGCTCAGCTTTCGATGGTGCTTCGGGAAAATATGTTCACCCCGCTTAAAGTGGAACGGGCACTGTTCCTGCCGCCGACCCGTTCACGAATGATGCAGTCTTCGGCCCTTGCGATAGAGGAAATCGGTCGCCGTTGGTTCCCTGCCTTCGCCGGGGTTACCATCTTGGAGGCGACGAAACAGATATATGCCGGTCACGCGGTGCCCAAACGCAAACCCGCCGTCATGGCGATCCCGCAACGCGACACCCGTGCCCCGACCCGCGGTTAACCAAAGACCTTTGCCCCTTCATTCCAGAACGTGCGGCTGAAAATAGCAGGCCACCAAGATAGACCCGAAAAGATATCAATTCAAAAAAATACTACTGTACCACCCGTAACTTTAGTGCCGTGCCACAATCAAGAATACCGACTTGATACGAGGACGAAAATGACTTCCGATATCCTGATTCTGTTCAAAGAACCCGTTAACAAACAGGACGCCAGCAAAATTTGTGCGGCCATCTACAAGGTGACAAAAACGGCGGTTATAAACTTCGATCCAGCGCGGGGTAAAATGCTTCAGGTCAAATTCGATCCGGTTAGCGATGTTCCGATTGAAATCCTCAATGCGGTTCGCGCGACAGGTCGAGACGCCGTGATGGCTGGCGGTTAAATTTTCAGTAGAAAGACCGCCTGTTCGCCCAGCAAGTTCGACAGAAACGGCGTCATCTCGACCCGGCGGAAGGCGGAGCCGTTGTGGTCCAGCGATATGGAACGCTCGACTGTGATGCCCATTTCCCGGCACAGAACGGTGAAGTCCTTGATCGTGCAGAAATGGATGTTCGGGGTTTCGTACCATTGATAGGGCAGGGTATCGCTGACCGGCATGCGGCCTTTGAAAACCAGATGGGTGCGGACCCGCCAATGGGCGAAGTTGGGGAACGAGACAATGGCATGACGACCGATCCGGAGTAATTGTTCGAGCACCGCCCGGGGCGCGTACATGGCTTGCAGGGTCTGGCTAAGGATCACGTAATCGAAGGCATGATCCGGATAATCTTTAAGGTCGATATTGGCATCGCCCTGGATCACCGACAGGCCGTTGCTGACGCAGGCGTTGACACCTTCGGTGCTGAGTTCGATGCCGCGTCCATCGACCTGTTTGAAATGGGTCAGATAGTCGAGCAGCATGCCGCTGCCGCAACCGACATCGAGAACCCGCGATCCCGGTTCGACCATATCGGCGATAATCTGCAAATCGACGCGGATGCTCTTACGTTGGTTTTCGCTCATCATCGGGGCAAGCCTCGCAATTCGGCGGCACCCTCAAGGAATCCACCGAGCACCCTGAAAAATTCCGGCTCGTTGAGCAGGAAGGCGTCGTGACCTTTGTCCGAGACGATCTCGGCAAAACTGACGTTGGCGGCCACCGCGTTGAGGGCATGGACGATTTCGCGGTTGCCCTCGGTCGGGAACAGCCAGTCGGTGGTGAATGAAAAAACGCAAAAACGGGTTTGCGTATCCTTAAAAGCATTGGCCAGGACGCCGTCATAATCATCGCCCAAGTCGAAATAATCCATGGCCCGAGTGGTGTACAGGTACGAATTGGCGTCAAAGCGATCGACGAAGGTGATGCCCTGATGACGCAGATAACTTTTGACCTGAAAATCCGCCTCGAAGCCGTAGCTGATGGCGTCGCGTTCCTGCAGCCTTCGACCGAACTTGCGGTGCAACGCCGGTTGCGACAGGTAGGTGATATGCGCCGCCATTCGGGCGACTGCCAGGCCCCGGTGCGGTCGTTTGCCGTGGCTCAAGTAATCGCCGCCGCACCAGTCCGGGTCGGCCATAATGGCCTGACGACCCACCTCGTGGAAGGCGATATTCTGCGCCGAGTGGCGGGCCGCCGTGGCGATGGGAATGGCGGCAAAAACACGGTCCGAATATTTCGCCGCCCATTCGAGAACCTGCATGCCGCCCATGGAGCCGCCAAAAACGGCGAAAAGCTGGTCAATTTCCAAATGATCGATCAAGCGCGCCTGTACACGAACCATATCGGCGACGGTGGTGACCGGGAAATCAAGACCCCATGGTTTGCCGGTTTCCGGGTTGATGTCCTTGGGCCCGGTGGTCCCCATGCAGCCGCTGAGAATATTGCTGCAAATGACAAAAAACCGGTCGGTGTCGATGGTCTTGCCAGCGCCGACCAGTTCGCTCCACCAGCCGGGCTTGCCGGTTATGGGGTGAGTCTCGGCGACGAATTGATCGCCGGTCAGGGCGTGACAAATCAGTACGGCGTTGGATTTCTCGGCGTTCAACTGACCATAAGTCTGATAGGCGACGGTAATGTCTTTTAGGTCGATGCCGCAATCCAGGCGCACGGGCGCGTCCTGGGCCAAGAGCACCTTCAGGCCCGGAATTTCCGCGTCCTTATCGGATGTTTGTTGGTTGCGCGTTGTCGTCATTTTCCGTGCTGCCCTTGCTCACATAGCCCTCATAGCTAAGAATCACACCCTCTGGTGTCAATGTTTTCTTTGATTTTAGCATGTCATATGATTATCACTACTTCCCTTCTGGTGTAATTTTTTTAACCTATGGAACCCAAGCGATGAGCGCGGACAAGTCACTCGACGCCCTGCGTCAGAAAATTGACGCCATAGACGACAATATCCATGACCTGATCATGGCCCGTACCGAGGTGGTCAAACAGGTTCGCGAGGCGAAGCGTGGGCAAGCGGTGAAAATCCGCCCGGCCCGCGAATGCTCGATCCTGTACCGTCTGATTGGCCGTCACAAGGGACCATTTCCCAAGCGCGAGCTGGCTCGCATTTGGCGTGAGCTGATCGTCGCCACCTTATCCTTCGAGGGGCCGTTTTCCATCGCCGTACACATGCCCGAAGCCGCCGGCCCCGACGAGCCCCGCCATGACAGACGCAGTGGCCGCTGGAATATGGCGCGCGATCAGTATGGATCATTTACCCCGATGACCGGATTTTCAAGTGCCCGCAGGCTTGTCGACGCGGTGCGCAAGCTGGAGGCCACCGTCGGGGTGATGTCTGTCCCCGAACTGGGCGACGTCAATCCATGGTGGCCACATCTTGCCTCGAATCGGCCCGATACGCCGCGG
>CBFDEA010000185.1:0-4877 GCA_965603695.1 uncultured Rhodospirillaceae bacterium
TCGTTGTTCGCCGATCCGACTAGATCCCTCGGCATGACCTGGCCCGCTGCGGTAACCCGTTCGATGGCCGCAAGCAAACGCGCAGCACCTGAGCTTTCGCCCAGATGTTCGAGCATCATTGACGCCGACCAGAACGCGCCAATCGGATTAGCGATGCCCTGGCCCATGATATCGAAGGCGGAACCGTGAATGGGTTCGAACATCGACGGGAAATCTTTCTCAGGCCGTAAATTGGCCGTCGGCGCGATACCCATACTGCCCGACAGGGCGGCGGCCAGGTCCGAGAGAATATCCGCATGCAGGTTGGTGGCGACGATGGTATCCAAACTACCGGGATCCAGCACCATGCGGGTGGTCATGGCGTCGACCAGCATCTTGTCGGTTTGTACGTCCGGGTAATGGCCTTTGACGTCTTCGAAGATTTCGTCCCACATGACCATGCCATGGCGCTGGGCGTTTGACTTGGTCACCATGGTTAGAAGCTTGCGCGGGCGCGTGCGGGCCAGTTCGAAGGCGAAGCGATGAATGCGCTCGACCCCGGTGCGTGTGAAAATCGAGACATCCATGCCCACTTCCTGGGGGAAATCCCGATGGGCGCGACCGCCGACACCGGCGTATTCGCCTTCCGAATTTTCGCGCACGATGACCCAGTCGAAATCCCCGGGTCCGATACCTTGCAACGGGGATTTAACGCCGGGCAAAACCCTTGTCGGGCGGACATTGGCGTACTGGCCGAAGCCCTGACAGATAGCCAGGCGCAATTGCCACAGGGTAATATGATCGGGAATTCTGGGGTCGCCGGCGGAACCGAAATAAATGGCGTCGAACCCCTTAAGGCTGTCCAGACCATCCTTTGGCATCATCAGCCCGTGTTCAAGGTAGTAATCGGCACCCCAGGGAAATGACTTAACGTCTAGGGAAAAGCCGCCGTCTTTTTCCGCCAATGCGGCAAGCACCTGGACCCCGGCGGCAATAACCTCGCCGCCGATACCGTCGCCGGGAATGGCGGCAATCCGATAACTCTTCATTCTCAGGCCTTACGAATAAACTCGGCAATAAGGGGTTGGATTTCGGTTTTCCAGCGCCTGCCATTGAAAACCCCGTAATGGCCCGCGCCCAACTGAACATGACGAAGTTTTTTATCATCTGGCAAGTTTTTACACAATTTATGGGCGGCACTGGTTTGGCCGAGACCGCAAATGTCGTCTTTTTCACCCTCGACAGTCATCAGCGCCGTCTTTTTGATTTTCGACGGATCGACGCGCGTTTCGCGATGTTTCATGGTGCCCTTGGGCAGATGATGTTCCTTGAAAACCGTCTCGATGGTTTGCAGGAAAAATTCAGCCGGCAGGTCCATCACCGACTGGTATTCGTCGTAGAATTCCCGGTGCTGATCCGCCGAATCACCGTCCCCTTCGACGAGGTGATTATAAAGCCCGACATGGGCCTGCATATGGCGATCCAGGTTCATGGTCATGAAACCGGTCAACTGGACGAAACCGGGGTAAACCTTGCGCATAGCCCCGACCAGCGGGAATGGGACACGGGAGATCACCGAATTCTCGAACCACGACAATTCCTTGGTTTCGGCGTGCTTGTTAACCTGTGTCGGGTTTTCGCGGGTGTCGATCGGGCCGCCCATCAAGACCATGGCGTGCGGCTGCATGGGGTCTTTTTCCGCCGCCATCAGCGCCACCGCCGCAAGCACCGAGACGGCAGGTTGACACACGGCAATGACCGTCAGATCGGGGCCCAAATGACGCATGAAGTCGATCATCAGGTCGATATGGTCATCAAGATCGAAGGTGCCGAAGGACAGCGGCATCAAGCGGGCGTCGTGCCAGTCGGTGACATAAACATCATGCTCCGGCAGCATCGCCTCGACGGTGCCACGCAATAGCGTCGCGTAGTGGCCCGAAAGCGGGGCAACCAGCAGCACCTTGGGATGTTTCTTGGCCTGAGCTTTCGGCAGGTCGCGCCGAAAGTGAATAAGGTCGCAAAATCGCGTACACAACTGGATATCAATATCGACATCGACGCTCTTGCCGTTGACGCTCACAGTCTCGATATCCCATTTCGGTTTACCGTAACGCCTGGTCATCCGGTTGAAAAGCTCGCACGATGCCGACATGGAGCGGCCCAGGGGTGTATAGGCGAGCGGATTGTAGATAGAGGCGTTAATCTTCTGACCTAATTCGGACAGCGCCTTAAGCGGCGCCAGGGTCGCGTGGGTCAGTTCATAAGCGTGATAGAGCATCTTTATCGGTGCCTTGTTTAACAAAAATATTGCACATGCGATATTGCACCTGCGAAGAGTACATCCGTCTACGGCAAAACAACAGCAAAAGCTTATGTACCGGCATAATACACTGGTAATAATGAATATAATATCAACAGCCTCAATCCACGTCAGCCCAAGGTCCATTCGAATCAACTCGAATTGACAGCGATTCTATCGAAGCTCGGAGACCATTTCACCGTGCCTGAACAGGCAATATTATCCGCCCTTTCTTCCTGCGCGCTTTTTCTCCATAATGTTTTTCTTAAAACGGGTGTGCGGGGCTTTGCGCATCGTTCCAACCATTTATTAACGGATATGCCAAAACCGTGAGCCGTTTAGCCAATGTCCTGATTGCCGGCAGCAGCGGTCCACGTCTTGACGATCTGGCTGCGACACTGTCAGGTGGTGGTTTTCAGGCGACCCGCTGCACCAGCGCCGCCGGTTTGCTCGAAGAGACCCGCATCGGCCAACCCGACCTGGCCCTGATCGACCTTTGTGCAGACGACCTTGACGGCATGGAACTGGCCGCAAGCATGATCGCCAATGTCGATAACGGTGGTATGCCGGTGGTCGTCTTCGGGGCCGATGGTTCCGAACAACAATTTGCCCAGGCCGTCGAAATTGGCGTCGATGAAATTTTCACCGAGCCTGTGGACTTCGACGATATGCGACCCCGCCTGATGCCGTTGTTGCGGCTCGCCACCATGCGCCGCGAACTGGCCGAACGGCTGGCATTGACGAAACGATTTGGCAGCGCCGTCGAACCGCTGGCCCCCGTGAGCGCCCCGCCGAAGCTTGAACTACTGCAGATCGGTCGCGACCTGGGTGAGGTCGAAGCGTTGAGGCGCACCATGGGCGACACCTGCGCCATCACCAGCACCCCCAATGCCTTCACCGCCAATCTTTTATTAAGCTCGAAGCCGTTTTTCGATGCCTGCTTCCTGGCCATTGACGAAGTCGGCTCAAGCGTCAGCGCCGAGCAGGCCATGGACCTGTGCAATCAAAACCACCTCAGTCCCAGGCTTTTCAACATGCCGGTGGTCTTGATCAACCCGCACGAAGGCGGCATCGACCAGGCCGAGGCCCTGCGCGGTGGCGCGACAAGGGTGCTTTCGAGAAGGGCCGTCGACGGCGAACTTTACGCCGCCCTGAAAATTCTCGGTGCCCGTCAGCAGAGCCGTTGGCTGATCCGTCAGGCGATGGATACAACCATGAGCCAGGAAACCACCGATCCGCGCACCGGGGCCTATACCTTCGACTACATGCGGGCGCATCTGGAAACCCTGGTCGCCGCGGCGCGCGTCAGGGACAAGCATTTAACCCTGGTGTTTTTCTCGTTCCCCGACGCACCGGGCGTCGAAGCCCAGTTCGGCGCGGATGCCAGCGAGCATTTGCTCAGGCAGTTGCCGCAATGGATCAACGCCATGGTCCGGGTCGAAGACATGGTCGCCCACTACACCGGCCACGATTTCTGCATCGCCCTGCCCGACACCCCCGTTGAGGAAGCGCTCTACGTCATGAACCGCATCGCCGGGGTCCTGGCCTACACCGACTTCGCCTTGAACGAGGTCTATCAGCCGGTCAGTATTTCCGTTGAATTCGGCATTGCCGGGATCGAAAAAGGCGACACCACCGATACCCTGATCGACAGGGCGCGGGCCAACCTGGATTAGTCCAAATGCAGATCGATTTCATTTTCGACGCCGTCTGCCCGTGGTGCTACATCGGCAAGCGTCGCCTCGAGCAAATGCTGGGTAAACGCGACGACCTTACGCCGACCATCAACTGGCGACCCTTCCTGCTCAACCCGGAACTGCCCGCCGCCGGCATCGACCGCAACGCCTATCTGACCGGCAAGTTCGGTTCGGAAAGCCGCATCGGGCGCATTTACGGGGCCATCGCCGATGTCGGACTCTCCGTCGAGATCGGCTTTAATTTCGAGACCATCCGCCACACCCCCAACACCATCGACGCGCACCGGCTGGTCCGTCTGGCGACCCTGGAAGGCAAGGCGGAAGCCGCCGTCGAGGCCCTGTTCGAAGGCTATTTCGTCGACGGCCTGAATATCGGCGAGCTCGACGTGCTGGCCACCATCGCCACCCGCCTGGGGCTTGATGGCGCCGCCGTCACTGGCCACCTTGAAAGCGATGCAGGCATCGCCGAAATCTACGACGCCAACGCCCACGCCCACCGCTTAGGCATCAACGGCGTGCCCTCCTACGTGTTCAACGAAAACATGGTGATATCCGGAGCCCAAGAAGAAAACGTCCTGTCCCGCTTGCTTGATGCGGCAATGGCGGATGGAGCGTTTTAAGCCGGTCGCACCGTCAGTAATTTGATGATGTCCTTATAGAGGTACTGTTTTTCCAGCAGTTCGAGTCCGGCGGCCTCCAGGTATTGTTCGGTGTTGCGGTCGAATTCTGCGCCGTAGGCGAAGCGGACCCAGGGGGCCCATAGCTTCATGACAAAGCGCCGCCACGGGTTTTGCGAAATGGCGTATTCGAGAATGTGGATGGTGCCGTCGGGGCGGCAGACCCGGCGCAGTTGCTCCAGGGCCGCTTGCTGGGCCTCCTCCAACGTCTTTCCCATCCCCTCA
>CBFDEA010000186.1:0-4861 GCA_965603695.1 uncultured Rhodospirillaceae bacterium
GAGGCTTCGGCCATGTCTTGCAGGCGCTGCTCGCTTGTCTGCAGGGAGACCATCATCGCCTTGCGTTCCTCAACCTCCGCCTGAAGTTGCCGGGTTCTTTCGTGAATCCGCAATTCGAGCTCATCGCGGGACTTACGAAGCTTTTCCTCGACCCGTTTCAAATCGGTGATATCGGTCTGAATGCTGACGATACCGCCATCAGAGGTCCTGCGCTCACGGATACTCAACCATTTGCCACTGCTTAGTTTGATTTCAAACGCGCCCTTTAACCGGCGGCGATAAATATTGCGCTCTTTGACATACTCTTCGGGCGATTTCCAATCACTGGCAATGACCTTTTGCTTGACGTCGAGATTATTCAATTGATCACAGGTTATTCCCGGCCGGACCGTCCTTGCGCTATATTGATAAAGCTCCATCCATGTCCGGTTCCAGTTGACTAGGCGGTCATCGGAATCGTAAATAACGAAGCCTTCCGATATGTTGTCGAGGGCGTCGGAAAGGAGCCTTTCTGCCGCCCGCGCCCGCTCCTCGCTTTGCTTAAGCGCGGCCTCGGCGCGCTTGCTCTGGGAAATATCGAAGGCCACCAGCAATAAATGCGGCTGACCATCAATTTCAATAATTTCGCCGGCAATTTGCCAATCGACAAGATTGCCTTTTTTGGTCCGCATTTGGGTTTGGAAATCGCGGATCGAACCCTTCTCGGTCAGTTCCTTGACCAGGGCCTTGCGGTCTTTCGGGCAAGGCCACAGATTCAATTCCCTGGCCGTCTTGCCAATCACCTCATTGCGCCGGTATCCCATTGCCTTCAGCCAGGATTCGTTGACATTGACGTGACGGCCATCCTTGGGCGTCGAAATGGCGAACATGCCGGGGGCCGCACGGAAGGCCCGGGAGAACCGGTCTTCACTTTCGCGCAAGGAGAGCCTTTCGCGTTGCCTGGAAACGATCGAAGAAACGGTCTCGCTCAAAAGCGCCCCATCGACATGATCCCAGGACAGATAACGGGCATCGACCCCATAAGCCCGTATTACCGCGGCCGTCCCCTCAAGACCCGATGGCAAGACGATGACGGGATTATCGGCAGCCGCCTTGATGATTTTCCGGCCCTGACTTTTACGGCCCGCTTTCCACGGGGCCGCGTCGAGGATAATCGCATCAAAGGTCTTGTTCTCAAGCCGCGCAATAACGGTTTCCACATCACCGGCGTATGACAGACGGTAGCCATCGGATGGCAGCATCGCCCGAATAGCGCGACCGTGTGCGGCACTGGCCATGGCGACTAGAATGCGCAGCCTTGTTTTTGCTAAACTCTTAGGTGCTTTCAATAAAAAATGCCCCAGACAACATAAAACCCCCCCATGGAGCCTATAGATGCATACTCTTATATACATTATGCTCGTATGGGCACTTTAACAACCACACTATCGTGCCGGTATCTCAAATTCATATTGTCGCCGCTTTTTCCGGGTTATGATCGGGCTTCATATATTTCCGAGCATTCTTAAGCGAAGGCCATACAGTCAATGTCATTGTTTCCCAACCGCCCTGTCCCGCCACTGAAGTGGCTTATATTCGCCCTCACAGGGGCTGTGCTTATCCTGCCCGCACCGGCCCAAGCCGAACAACAGGCCTGCGTCGCCACCGGACACTGGCAATCGCCGCGAGACGGCTCAACGATCAAGCAGAGCAAGCTGCTCGACGACATGGCCAAACGGCCCATCGTCTTGTTGGGGGAAGCCCACACCAGTGGTGAACATCACCGCTGGCAGCTTCATACCCTGGCCGCCCTGTATGGCCGCAACCCGAACATGGTGATTGGCTTCGAAGCCTTTCCACGCGCCGTGCAACCGATTCTCGATCGCTGGATCAGGGGCGAACTCAGCGAAAAGAAGTTTATCGACCTGAGCCGCTGGAACGATACCTGGCGCTACGATCCAAGCCTCTACATGCCGCTTTTTCATTTTGCCCGTATGCACCGCATCCCTATGCGCGCCCTGAATGTCGAACGCGCCCTGATCAGGGCCGTCAGTCAGGACGGCTGGGCGGCCATCGACGGCGCCAGGCGCGAAGGCGTCGGCGACCCCAAAGCCCCATCAAAGGCCTACCGGGAGAGCCTGACAAAGGTCTTTGCCATGCATGGCGAGCACGAAGCGGAGAAACAACCGGCGCCCGCCTTGAGCAAAGCCGATGCCGAGAGGCTGGCCCACTTTATCGAAGTCCAGACCATCTGGGACCGGGCCATGGCCGAAGCCTTGGCGCAGGTCAGGACGGCCGGCGGCAAGCCCCTTGTCGTCGCCATTGTCGGGCGCGGCCATGTTGAGTACGGATTTGGCATCCCCCATCAATTGGCCGATTTAGGCATCGACGACGCCGCCGTGCTGTTGCCTTGGGACAAGGGCCAAGCCTGCGACCTATTGAAGACAGCGGACGATCTGGTCATCGCCGAGGCGGTGTTCGGTGTTGACGAGCCTGCGGATTCTGTAAAACCCGCCCCGCCGATGCTTGGGGTGCAGATCGAAAGCACCGACAAAGGCGTCCGCGTCATCAAAGTTGTCAGCGGCAGCGTCGCCGCCGCCGCCGGGCTTAAAGTCGGTGATATCATCACCGACGCCGGCGCTGTAAAAATGACCAAGACGATGGAACTGGTCTCGACAATCCACGCCATCAGCCCCGGTTCGTGGTTGCCGCTGGTCATCCTGCGCGACGGCAAGGCGTTGGATGTCATCGCCAAATTTCCGCATCAGCCGCATCAGCCATGAAATCGCCTATCACTTCTGCACTGGCGGTCCTCGCGCTCTGGCTATTGGCCAACCCTGCACAGGCCGCCGTTAGCACCCTCGACCACCAGATAACCCTCAGGCTCGATCCCCTGAGCCGGACGCTGCAGGTCAGTGATCGCATGACGCTCGAGGGCAGCGGCGAGGCGACTTTCCATTTTGCCGCAAGCATGGTCATCACCGCCATCACGGTTGACGGACGCACGGAGCCGCTAATCCGCCAGGGCGAGACCTTGCGTATCGATCTGGGGACTGCTGGCACGCATGTCATCGACCTTCAATACAAAGGCCTGCTGTCAAGGATGAGCGAGCGCGCCGGAGGTTTGGGCAGCGCCCCCCTGATGGCTTCCCAAAGCGGCAGTTATCTGGCTGCCGGTTCGGCCTGGCATCCGATTGCCCCAGGGCTCGCGGCAACCTACCAAGTGAGCATGACCCTGCCCGCCCCGCAAAAAGCCGTCGTCCCCGGCCGCCTGCTTGCCGAAGAGACGCACGCCGGTCAGTATCGCGCCGTCTTCAAGTCTGAAATTGCCGCCGAAGGCATTGTCCTGGTCGGCGGCCCCTTCAACGTCGTTGAGCAACGCCACGGTGACATTACCCTGAGAACCTATTTTGTCGCAGGCCTGGAAAACCTGTCTCAGGATTACCTCAAGTCGACGGCTGACTATATCGGACGCTACAGCAAGATCATTGGTGATTACCCGTTTTCTTCCTTTTCCATCGTTTCCAGCCCGCTGCCGGTCGGCCTGGGCTTTGCCGGCATGACCTATATTGGCGAACGAGTGTTGGCCTTGCCCTTCATTCGCTTTACCTCTTTGGGTCACGAAGTCCTGCATAACTGGTGGGGCAATGCCGTCGAGGTCGATTACGAGAAGGGCAACTGGGCCGAAGGACTGACCACCTTTATGGCCGACTACGCCTTTGCCGCGGAGCGCAATCAGGACAAAGGCAAACAAATGAGAACCGGTTGGCTGCGTGATTACGCCGCCTTGCCGCCGCGCCGCGATCACGCGGTCAGGTCGTTCATCAGCCGCGATCATGACGCCGCCCAGATCATCGGCTACAACAAGGTCGCCTTCATCTTCCACATGCTTGAGCGCAAAATCGGCAAGCAGAGCTTTAATCAGGGCATTCGCGATTTCTGGTCCAAACACAAATTCACCACCGCCGGCTGGCCGGAAATCGGCGCCGTCTTCGAGCAAGCATCGGGCCAGGACTTAAGCGTTTTTTTCGCCCAGTGGCTTGATCGCAGTGGTGCCGCCAGGCTCGTCCTGTCGGACATCAAACGGACCCCGGAGCGGATATCCTTGACCCTGTCGCAACCCGACCTGGCTTACGCTCTGGAGGTACCGATCAGGCTTGTCACAACTGACGGTGAAGAAATGTTTCAGGCCAGCATCGAGGGCGCGGCCTCGCGCGTTGAACTGCCCCTGGCCGCCCGCCCACTTTCGTTGACCATTGATCCCGATTTTGATCTTTTCCGCAGGCTCGGGGCCAGTGAAGCGCCGCCAATCCTGCGCGACACCACCCTGAATGCAAATAGCGTCGTCATTTATGTCGGGGCCGACCCTGAGATGGCGCAGACTTCCAGAGAGTTGGCGACCAGATTGCTCGACCGACCGCCACGCTTCGCTGAAAATTCCAGCACCGCGGCCCTACCAGGACCATTACTGATTATCGGCGAAAGTACGGCGGTCAGGCAGTTTCTCGATGACCGAAATTTGCCGTCAACACCCAACGGACTGACCGGGCGCGGCAGTGCCAGGGCCTGGGCCTGGCGCTGGCGCGACGGGCAAGGCGAGAGCCATCCCCTGCTGGTTGTCGAAGCGCGCAATCATCAGGCATTGCAATCTCTACTCCGCCCCCTGCCCCATTACGGGCGGCGGGGTTATCTGATCTTTAACGGAGCCAAGGTCATTGATGATGGCGTCTGGCCGGCGGCGGCGGGGCCGCTTGCCGTCACCTTCGACTGATCAAGCGGCAAAAAGCAGCACGGCAAAACCGGCGGCAATTCCGCTAACAAGGCCGACGGAGAACATCCGGCTGGGTCGCAGGAAAGCGACGCGCCGCATTGTCATTGTCAT
>CBFDEA010000187.1:0-4859 GCA_965603695.1 uncultured Rhodospirillaceae bacterium
ATGCCAATTGGATCGCCCGTTACGCCGTGCGCATGGCCGCCAATCATCCCGAAAAACGACTACATGTTGTTTATATAGAAGACGCTGCCATTCCGACGCCCGCGCTCAGCGCCAACATGAAGCAGATTGAGGATGAGGCGCAGGCTGTTGGCGTCGAGGCGAAACTCGAATTGCGACCGATGCGCCACGGTGTTTTTGGCGGCCTGGTCGAACATATCCCGGCTGGACCGCAATCCTTCGTGATCTGCGGGGCGCGTGTGAAAAAAGGTCGGCACGGCTTCCTCACCGGGACTATATCCGAACAGTTACTCAGCCTGCGCCAATACAACGTCGCGGCTTTGCATGTGGTGCAGCCCGGATTGCTGGGGTTGCCGCGCACGGTCCTGGCCCCGGTTTCCGGCGACCCACAGGGGTTTCGCGCCGGGTTGTCGATACTCAAGCTGATGGCCCCGGATATTCATCGTTTGCATCTTCTCAAGATCGTCGAAAAGAAACGCTCGCCATTTCGCTTGCACTCCCCGACCAGCGTTAAACAGCGGCGCGCCCAGGCATTGCGGTATGTCCGCAGTATCGAGGCCGAACTGCTGGGCCAATTCGCCATCGCCCCGGAAATTGTCGATTCTCATGTCGGCATAGCAGAAAACTGGTCGCACGAGGCAATCATCCAGGCGAGCAGGCTGCATAGCGGTCTTATTTTTATCGAGGCGACGCGCGACAGCCTGGCCCGCCGTTTCTTCTTCAATGACGAAACCGAGAGGTTGATTGGCGAAGCGCCCTGCGATGTCGCCGTCTATCGGGGAGTGACGTAGGGTGACCGGGCAAATTCAAAATCTCGGCCCTGAGGAAGTCTACGCCTATCTGCATTCGCGAGCCGACGGTTTGAACGAGCATGAAGTGGCGGCGCGGCTGGACGAGGTCGGGGCTAACACTCTTGAAGCGGCAAAGGGGCTGTGGTGGCTGCGTAGCCTGATCCGGCAATTGACCAATTTTTTTACCATCCTGCTCGATATTTCGGCGCTCATATGTTTCATCGCCGATTATGTCCAACCGGGTGAGCAGATGAATGTTCTGGGTTGGGCGCTGCTTGGCGTATCGATGCTTAACGCCCTGTTCAGTTTCGCCCAGGAGTTTCGCGCCGAACGGGCGATGGAGGAACTGCGTAAATTCCTGCCGCAAAAAGTCGTCGCCCGGCGCGCCGCAGAGGACTGCGAAGTCGCTGCCGACAGATTGGTTCCAGGAGATGTCATCTTGATCCGCGAGGGCGACAAGGTGCCAGCCGACGCCCGCCTGGTCGCGGGCAACGACCTGATTGTCAACAACGCGCCGCTGACCGGAGAGGCAATCCCGCTACCGATTGGCATCGCCGCGACCGACAAGCCGCTGACCGAAAGCGGCAATCTTGTCTTCGCCGGCTGCACGGTGATGCGGGGGTCGGCCCATGCCGTCGTCTTCGCCACCGGTTTCCGCACCCAGTTCGGACGCATCGCCAAGCTGTCGCACGATGTCCGCAGGATTGCCTCGCCGCTTGAACGCGAGACCGCCCACATGGTGCGCGTCCTGACCTTGATCGCCGTTTCCATGGGCCTGGTGTTCTTCGCCTACGGGGTCATCACTGAGCGTTCTCTTTGGGTCAACCTCGTCTTCATGATGGGGATTATCGTCGCCAACGTGCCGGAGGGATTGCTGCCGACGTTCACCCTGTCGTTGGCCATGGGCAGCCTGCGCATGGCCCGCAGAAACGTCCTGGTCAAAAGCCTGAATGCCGTTGAGGCACTGGGCGCGGTGCATGTGATCTGTACGGACAAGACCGGTACGCTGACGCTCAACCGGCTGAGCGTCACGCGCCTTGCCGATCCCTTGTCGGGAGAGGATACCGTCGTCGGGGAGCGCAGCAACGCTATTCTCGAGATGGCCTTGATGGCCGCCGACCTTGGGTTCACCGATGAGGAGTTAAGCGGCGACCCGCTCGATGTCGCGATTGCCGAATGCTATCGCGATGATGGCGGCGATCCCGTCGCTGTCATCGACCTGATATCACGGCGCTTCGCCTTTGACACCGACCGCCGCCGCGCCGGCGGCATAGCGGCGCACGGCGGAATCAACCGTTTTGCCGTCAAAGGCGCCTGGGAATCGTTGCGCCCGTTGATCGCAGCAGGTCCGGAAAGTCTCGCTATCGCCGACGCCATCGTGCATCGGATGGCCTCGGCAGGTGAGCGGGTCATCGCCCTGGCGTCTCGCCCCATTGCCGCCGCAGAAGCAAGCGCGGATATTGATGATCTCGAACGGGACCTGGTTCTTGAAGGATTTATCGGACTCGAAGATCCGATCCGACCTGAGGTCCCCGACGCGGCGAGGTTATGCCGCGAAGCCGGAATCGGCATGATCATGATCACCGGCGACCATCCCGAAACGGCGGAGGCGATCGCCCGCCGCGCCGGAATCCTGGCCGCTGACGCCGATACCGCTCGCACCACCGTTTGCGGTGCTGAGCTGGCGGACATGCGTGAACGCGACCTGGTTGAACGGCTCGAAAAGGGGGCTACTGTTTTCGCCCGCACCAATCCTGAGCAGAA
Source organism: uncultured Rhodospirillaceae bacterium (assembly GCA_965603695.1). Lineage (GTDB taxonomy): Bacteria > Pseudomonadota > Alphaproteobacteria > Rhodospirillales > JABHCV01 > JACNJU01. Next base: position 2,574 of record CBFDEA010000187.1, read on the forward strand.
AATGAAAATTGTCACCGCATTACATCATATGGAACGTGTCGTGGCGATGACCGGCGACGGGGTCAACGACGCGCCAGCGCTGAAAGCCGCCGATGTCGGCATCGCCATGGGCCGTAGCGGAACGGATGTTGCGCGCGAGGCGGCGCAGGTGATTTTGCTCGATGATAATTTCGCCTCCATCGTTGCCGGTATCGAAGAAGGCCGCACTATTTTCGCCAATATCCGTAAATTTACCAATTACGTCCTGGTCAGCAACGGCCCGGAAATATTGCCCTATATCATTTTTATGCTTTTTCCGGTGCCGCTGGCGCTGACCGTAATTCAGATTCTGGCCATCGATCTGGGTACAGATATCATCCCATCGATGGCGCTCGGACAAGAAAAGCCAACGCCCGGCACCATGCAGGAGCCACCCCGCGACCGCCAACAAGGGTTGCTGTCATTTCCGTTGATTGCTCACAGTTATTTTTTCCTCGGCCTGATCGAGGCGGTATTTTCACTGTCACTGTTCTTTTGGGTGCTTCATTCCGGTGGCTGGGAATGGGGGCAGGAGCTAGCCTCCAGCGACCCGCTTTACCGGTCGGCGACGGGGATTACGCTTTCCTCGATTCTGTTGATGCAGATAGGAAACCTGTTCGGTCGTCGTTCCCGCAGTGAAAGCGGCATTGATATGGATGCCTTCCGGAACCCCCTGCTGGTTATCGGAATTGTCTTCGAAATCATCTTTTCCTGGGCCATTCTTTACTTCCCACCGATCAGCGCCATCATCGGATCGGGCCCTGTTGCCACCCACATCTACGCCGTCGCTTGGCTTGGCCTGCCTTTGATCTTCGGCCTTGATTTTCTGCGCAAGAAAATATCGTGAGTTAATCTGTGCCATTCTCAAGCCATGGTCGCTGCATACGAAGCCTTCGACTGGTTGATGCCGGTGTAGGTTTTTTTTGTTTTTGGGGTTGCATGCATATGGATCACAGGCAGAATATTATTCAGGTGTACCGGTGCCTTGGCCGCTAAGCGCTGTTGTGGAAGGAAAGCTATAGTGGAGGACGAGCGTGACGCATATCCACTGACCGGGGCAATTGCCCTGGAGCAACTGACCGGACCTCATCGGGGTACCGTGTCGTGGCTCAATGGTTCGGACCTGGATATATCTCTGAGCGCCAGTCGTCGCCTCGGCATTTCACAGCCGTTCCCGGGACAGCCCGAGGATGATCTGGTCGGGCGCCTTCGGAAAGTTGACGGCACCTATGAAATCATCGCTATCTCGGGGCGGCCAATATGGGTCAACCGCCTTCCTGTCACAGCCCAAAAGCTTGCCCATCGCGACATGATAGAGTTTGGCGAAAACGGGCCGTTGACCCGGTTCCGTCTTTACCGCGAGGATTTGCCGGTTCGCAGATTGGTCAGCGATATTCTCAGTGACGCTCTGGTCTATCTACGGGTCAGCCGCCAACCTATCCATATTCGCACCTTTAGGACCTTGCGCGGACTGTTTAGCCGCCTGGCGCGGGAAACCACCCTGTTGTTCCGGTTTGGCGTCATTGTCGCGATTGTCGCTCTGGCGACCGTGACCTACCAGCAGTACAGGCTCAACGTTCTGCTCCAGCAGCGGATTAATACGAGTGCCAGTCAGCTCGAAAGCTTCGCCGCTGCGTTAGCTCGTGCCGAGGGGGAAGCACTGACCCCGAACGACCTTAAGGCGCTGCGTCAGGAACTCGGGTTGCGGTTGACTTCAAACACCGGGCGTCTGGCGCTTCTGGAGCGGCGCAGCCAGGCGAACGCCCGGGTGATCGCCCAATCGAAGTCTTTGATCGTGTTTCTCCAGGGTTCGTACGGGTATCGCGAAAGCTCATCGCAGCGCATGCTTCGCCATGTTGTCAATGCCGACGGTGAGCCCTTGATTTCGCCGTTTGGCCAGCCGTTGCTGACCCTGGAAGGTAACGGGCCGGTTGCCGAACGCCAGTTCACCGGCACCGGGTTTGTCATCGGCAACAACGGCACACTTGTCACCAACCGCCACGTCGCCATGCCGTGGGAAAATGACGCGAATGTCAAAATGCTGGCCGATCGGGGGCTTGAGCCGGTGATGATAAAGTACATCGCCTATCTGCCCGACAAGGAGGAGCCCGACACGGTCGAATTGGAGCGGGTAAGTCAGGACGCCGACCTTGCCGTTTTGCGCCGCAAGGATGCGACCATGCCGATGCATGGCCTGGAACTGGCAAGCCTGCCGCCCATCCCCGGCGATGAAGTCATTGTCATGGGCTACCCAACCGGCCTGCGTTC
>CBFDEA010000188.1:0-4853 GCA_965603695.1 uncultured Rhodospirillaceae bacterium
TGATAATCAACCTTACGGCCCGAACGTCATTTCCAAAAATGCCACAAAGAGATTGAATTCCAAAGATGAAGGTATCGAGGGTAAAATCCGGCAAGGGGACGTCTTCTGTTTCGTCTAAAAAAATCGAACAGGGGCATGGCGCCGCATTCGCCGAGCACCTGAAGGGGGCCGCCGCAAGTCCTGGAGTCGCGGCCTCAAGCGAGCCGGGCTCCATTAATTCTGTCGATGCCATCCTTGCCGTTCAGGGAGTTGACGATCAGACCCAGCAGCGGGCCCGGCGCTTAAGCGCTCAGTATGGCGGCGACGTGCTTGATCAACTCGAAGAACTGCGCCGTGATTTGCTCCTTGGTGCTATCGAAAAGGAAAAATTGGGCTCGTTGGCGCAACGAATGCGCGCTCATCGCCGTCAGACGGACGATCCCAGGCTGAATGAAATTATTGATGAAATTGAGCTGCGTGCGGAAGTTGAAATCGCTAAATTAACCCGCAAATCCTGAGCTTTTCGTCAATTCTCATTGAGTAAAATCCAGACTAATTGAAATCCCTCTTGCAGCCTCTCGCTTGCAGTCCTATATTCCGCGCCAAAATTCACTGTGGTCGATAAACTGCTTTTGGAAATGCCTATGGGGAAGATCAAATCAATGAATGTGACTCTGGCTCCGGATTACAAGCCTACTAAAAAAGAAGAGTTTATGAATCCGCATATGCGGGAATATTTTCGTCAGAAACTCTTGTCATGGCGGGGTGAGCTTCTTAGTGAATCTAACGAGACCCTTCTGCATCTTCAGGAAGGCGGCAGTCAGGATCCGGATATTTCAGACCGTGCTTCCATTGAAGCCGACCGTGCCTTGGAACTGCGGACTCGCGATCGGGCCCGCAAGTTAATCTCAAAAATTGACGAAGCCCTGGAGCGCATTGACCACGGCGCTTACGGATACTGTGAGGAAACCAGTGAGCCGATCAGTCTGTCGCGGCTTGAGGCGCGCCCGATTGCGACATTGAGCATCGAGGCGCAGGAACGTCATGAACGGATGGAAAAGACTCATCGCGACGATTGACCGCGTCCTTATCTTTTGCCTTTCCGACTAAAAAAAAGGCCGGCGCATAGCGCCGGCCTTAAGTATGTCCAGGTTCTGTTTCCAGAAACTAGAACGGGAAGATGATATCCCAGATTTGAGTTCCCCAGCGCGGCTTCTGAAGCTCGCTCAGGGTCCCACGTCCGCCGTAGGCGACTCGCATCTCGGCAATAGAAGTATGGGCGATGGTGTTGTCGGATTCGATGTCGCCGGGCCTGACGACGCCGCTGACCATCAATTCGCGAATTTCCTTGTTCACCAACATTTCCTGACGCCCCATGATAACCAGATTGCCGTTCGGCAGGATCTGGGTGACGACGGCGGCCATTGAAAGGGACAGCGTTTCTTCACGGGTGATGTTGCCGGTGCCTTCGGTATCCATGGCATTGCCGAAACTCATCACTGATCCCGGGATGAGGCCCTGCGGCAGAACCTTGGTGAATTCGGTCTCTAAGCCCAACAGGTTGGTGACGTCGGTATCTTCGGTGTCGGCGCGTGTTCTGGTTGTCGTGTTATCCAGGGTAGCGCTGTCGGTGAAGTCCATGGAGACGGTCAGGATATCGCCAATTTCCTTGGCCCGGTGATCCTTGAAAAATGCCCGTGCACCGGCCCGCCAAAGTGAATTCGGGTTTTCTTCGGCAATCTCCGGGGCCGGCATCGGCATGCTGACCGGCCGGTAATCGGGTTTCGCCGTTGGATTGGTGATCTCGGTAAGTTCGGGGCCTTTGCCGACTTCCGAGAGTCGGCTCATGGTCTCACTGCAGGCTGAAAGCCCGCCCGCCAGGACCCCGGCTGTGACCAAGGCTGTGACCAGTTTAATGGTCTTCTCCGAATGTGTTTGTTTCATCACTGTTCTCCTCTAGTTCATCGCTAGGTGGCTGGCCGGGGTAATCGAGACCCTGCCGGGGCCCGATACGACCGCCTGAACTATTTTATTGCTTTGGGTGTTGGTAAGGCGGATGACATCGCCATCCGAACCGTTGTCGATGGCCTTGCCCTGGGAGGTCAGGGTCATCATCGGTGTTTGCAGGATCATCGTCACCAGAGAGCCTTTTTTCACCATAATCGGACGCTGCACTTCGGAACTGCGAACCGGCGCACCAGAGCGAATTCCATGTTTCGGGGTCTTGCCGATAAGATCATCAGGTTGCATGACGATGTCTTGCTGAACCCGGTCGGACGGCGTTTTAATCCAGACGATGTCTTCTGAATGGATCAGCTCGCCTCTCAGTATCCGGCGATTGGTAACCGGCACGTTAAGCATTTTTTGCAGGCGACCGGTGACCCGGATGGGTTTGGCTTCCGGGGTTGAAATATAAGCCGAAAAGCGTCGTGTGCGCGGATCATAGTCGACGTTCTCGACGATGATGCTGGCGAGAGAGCTGGCCGGGACGTACAAACGCATTGAGCGGTTGCTCAATTCCACGGTCATTTCCGGGTCGACGCCCTTGTCGATCAGGACGGCGAGGATGTTGTCTTCTATTTCCTCACGCTCGATTGTCACGGTATGACGTTTTACGACGGCTTGCTGTTTCATGCTCATCGGCCGCCATTTAAGGCCATAAGCATTGGCCGCCCGGTATAACCAGTTGGCGTCGAAAACGGCTCGCTTTCCTGGTTCAGGGGCATAGGCGACGGCAACACCTGCCTTGTCGCCGGCACCCTCGAAAAAGTCACCAAGGACAACGAGCGTACTATCGACCATGATATTTTGACGCAAAACGACCTGACCTAAAGCAACTTCAGTCGTTCCCTGCTGGTTTTGTCCACCGGCCGCCGGGAAGGCGAAAGCCATTGCCAGCAATAAGCTTAGGAGCAAGCCGGGAAACATCGGCAGGCGATTGTGTTGTTGTTTCATCATTATCTTAAACTCCTTAGATCAAGCCGCCCTCAGTTGAGGGTTGGTTGCCCTAACGCAGGTTGGCGACGGTGCCCATCATTTCGTCGGAAGTCTGGATCACCTTCGAATTCATTTCATAGGCGCGCTGCGCGGAAATGAGGTTCGAGATTTCCTCGACTGCGTTGACGTTGGAGGTCTCAAGGAAGCCTTGCAATATAGATCCGTAGCCGGTCGAAGCAGGGGCCCCCGTGGAGGCGCTGCCGGATGCCGGGGTTTCGGTATACAGGTTGTTACCCATGGCCTGGAGGCCAGCGTCGTTGGCGAATGCGGCGGTTTGAATCTGGCCGACGTTGGATAGCTTCACCTTGCCTTCAATTTTGGCCAGGACTTCACCGCTGGCATTGACGGTGACGTCGATGGCGTTGGCTGGCACGGTAATACCGGGAAGCAATTTGTAACCATCGTGAGTGACTATTTCCCCACTGGCGTTCAATTGGAAGGTGCCGTCGCGGGTGTAGGCGGTTTCGCCACCGGGAAGTTGCACCTGGAAGAATCCTTTACCCTGAAGAGCCATATCGAAGGTGTTGTCGGTGGCACTCAGGTTGCCTTGCTCGTGGATCCGGTAAACCGCCGCCAGTTTGACGCCCAGTCCCAGTTGTACACCCGATGGAACGATGGTGCCGGCATCCGATGATGTCGAACCAACCCGTCGCAGGTTCTGATAGAGCAGGTCGTGGAATTCGGTCCGCCTGCGCATAAAACCGGTGGTATTCATGTTGGCGAGGTTGTTCGATACGACCTCGACGTTGCGTTGCTGGGCCAACATGCCCGTCGCTGCAATATTTAGTGATCTCATTTTCCCGTCCTTTCCTTGATGTTAGACCGGCTTTGCACCGATTTTATATTTGTCATTACGATTTGATTGTTGGTTAAATCAACGGCTCGCCAGTTCCTTTTTTTAAGCAGGGCGCGCGAATTCCTTGATCATTTCTTTCATGCGTTCGTCCTCGCGCTGAACGAAGTTCTTGGTGCTTTGATAAGACCTACTGACTTCGATCATCCGTGTCATTTCGGCAATTGGCTTAACGTTTGAGCCTTCGAGCATGCCCTGGGCAATGACCGGTTGCTCTACTGGAACCGGTGGCTGGGATGTGCTGTACATTCCGCCAGCAACGACGCGCATTTCCTGCCTGTTGGCAAAACTGACGACGGCAATCTTTCCAAGGACGCCATTTTCCGTTGAAATGGTCCCGTCACGGGCAATCTCGATGTTGCTGTCTTCCGGACTCATGAAGAAAGGCTCGCCGCTGTCAGACAAGACTGGTTCGCCACTTCTGGTGACCAACTGGCCGGTGGCGTCCATCTGAAAATTACCGCTACGGGTGTAGCGCTCACCACCGGGCGTGCCGAGCACGAAGAAACCATCGCCGTTGATCGCCAAATCCAGTGGGTTGCTGGTCTTTTTGAAGGCGCCTTCAGACAAATCCTTGGCTGTCGCGATATCGCGAACGTAGGCCAGCCTGTCGCCGCCGATCTTCTCCCCACCGCGGCTGCGAACCAGATGTTCGACGAACATCATCTTCTCGCCTTTGAAGCCGGTGGTGTTCATATTGGCCAGATTATTGGCGATTACGCTCATCGAGCGACGGAGTACCGCCTGTCTGGACACTGCAATCAGTGATGTATTTTCCATGTTTCTATAGTCCTATTCCCAAAAACGTCACGTACCCGACAACAACAATGCACAGGCCATGCCAACAAAGAGTATTATTTAAAAACAAGGTGTTACGGTGGGAAGCTCGCTTTGTTAAGGCGTGCGTGCGGCGTTCCTTTCCTGTCGCTCGGCAGCTTTTGCCCGATTTGGCTTGAAGCCGACCCGTGGGCGTTACATGGACGTTACAGGGGCGTTTAACTGGGGTGGCTGAGTCGGATTGTCG
>CBFDEA010000189.1:0-4847 GCA_965603695.1 uncultured Rhodospirillaceae bacterium
GCACCGCGGTTAGATGTGGCATAGGTCAGGCCCATGCCCTGAATGCCGCGCGGATCGTAAGCCGGGAATTCCTGGCTCTTGACCGTCATCGACAGTTCGGGGTGACCGTATTTTTCGGTCATACGGCGTGAACCCTGACCGATTTCCTTGCCGAATCCTTCGCCCCGTCCGGTCTGGTCGCAGATTTTGCAAAGCGCTTCGGCACTGCCGAATTCCAAAGCAATACCGCCGGTGTCGGCATCGCTGATAGCGCCGATTTTATAAAGCTCCATCGCTGCGGCAACGGTCGAACCCAGTGAAATCGGGTCCATGCCGTATTCGTTGCAGATGTAGTTGCAATAGGTCAGTGCTTCCAAATCGGATACGCCGGTCGCAGCACCCAGGGCCCAGGCGGCTTCATATTCAAGACCGCCTTCCTTGCCATGGTATTTGGGTTGCCCCTTAACGGAGAAATGTTCCGGGTCCATCTGCGAAACGCGCTGACATGAAATCGGGCAACCGAAACAAGCGGCGTTGGAAACCAGGTTGGCCTTGCCGTCGCTGGCGCGCGGTTCTGCCATGGCTTCGCCACCAATCTTCGATGCGCCATCAAACTGCACGTCTGAAGCGTTATGGGTCGGAAGCGCACCGGTCTCGTTAATGACGTTCATCAGCACCTGTGTGCCGAAGGTCGGAAGACCCTCACCAGTAACCGCGTTATCGGCGAGAATCTGGTTACACGCACCGGTCGCCTGCATGAACTTCATGGGATCGCCAACCTGAACACCGATGGTGCCGCGACAGGCAACTGCTTTGAGGTTCTTCGAACCCATGACGGCACCGACGCCGGAACGTCCGGCGGCACGGTCCTTGTCGTTGATGACACCGGCAAACAGAACTTGCGACTCGCCAGCCTGTCCGATAGAGGCGCAGCGGATATCATTGTCACCACGCGCTTCACGCAGCATGTCTTCGGTATCCCACACGGATTTACCCCACATGCCTGATGCGTCTTTCAGTTCAGCCTGATCATTATTGAGATCACGGTACACAGGGCTCGCCGATTTACCTTCGAAGATAACCATGTCCCAGCCGGCATTTTTCAGCTCGGCACCAAAAAAGCCGCCGGAATTGGAGCACGCAATAGCGCCTGTCAGCGGACCCTTGGTGATGACGGTCCAGCGACCAGACGTTGGTGCGGCCGTTCCGGTCAGCGGGCCGGTTGCAAAAATCAGCTTGTTGTCGGCTGACAGGGGATCAACAGTGGGGGAGCATTCTTCGGTATAATACTTGGTCGCGAGGCCTCTCGAACCAAGGTATTTTTTTGCCCACTCCATATTCAACGGTTCGCTTGCGCACGTCCCGTCGGTCAAATTCACTCTTAATACATTTTTTGTCCAAGCCATCTTTTTATCCTCCCTTGATGAAACCAATATTCTCTATTTTATTATTTACTTGTCGCCTGATTTCCGGCGTCTGTTTTTTCCGCCCAGTAACGCATTTTCTCCATGCCCGCCTGTTCCGCATCAACAAACGTCAGGGCCGGGGTTGGGCACACCTTAACACAGTCAGGATCGCCCCCGCACAGGTCGCACTTATCGACCTTTGTTGAAACAGAGTTGTAATTGATGGTGCCAAACGGACAGGCGATGGTGCAGACCTTGCAGCCGACACAAAGCGTTGGCGAGACCTCTTTGGCACCGGTTGCGGCGTTGACCGCAATGGCATCGACAGGACAGGCCTGCAAACACCAGGCGTCGGCACACTGGGTGCAGACATAGGGCACATTGCGGCCAGTTTCCTTGAAATTGAAAATCTTGATGCGGGATTTAGACGGATTGAAAACCCCTTCATGATGGTAACTGCACGCCATCTCGCACTGATGACAACCGGTACATTGACCGGCATCAATGTGGAGGACTTTAACCATTCGCAACTCTCCCCTTCGGGCATTAAAGCAGGCCCGTTACTTTCGGGCATTATAAGCCGTATTTAGCACCCTTTAGCAACACCGACGCAACCACAAATTCAATGATGTTATTCACATCGCGGAAAAGTCTAAAATTACGAGCGAGATAAAGTCATTGTCTGGGCTTGATAAGAGCCTTAATTTCGTTGAATTCATCCACCGGAGCAACCTTCATGACAATCAGAAACGCCGACCCCGACGACCTTGCCGAAATCCTGGCGCTAAACCAGAAGGCGTTGCCCCATGTTAGTTCTGTGGCCCTTGAGGATATGCAGCGTTTCCTTGAACAAGCCGCCTATTTCAAGGTTGCCTGCGCCCCGGCGGGCGACCTTCAGGGCTTCCTGATCGCGCTCATGCCCGGACTTGATTACGCCAGCGACAATTACCGCTGGTTCTCGCAGACCTTCGACGACTTCTTTTATATTGACCGTATCGTCATCGCCGAAAATGCCCGTGGTCAGGGTTTGGGCAGCCTGCTTTACCAGGACGTTATCGAAACCGCCCGCAGCCACGCGCCGCGCCTTACCTGTGAGGTCAATTCCCAGCCGCCGAACCCGCTATCAATGGCTTTCCACGAGCGTTTTGACTTTGCCCCCGTCGGCACCCAGCAAACCGAAGACGGCACCAAGGAAGTGACCCTGCTGTCGCTTGATCTGGGCTAAGCCGTGACAACCCTCGATATGGAAATTCTGAAGTCGTGGATAGGCCGTAGCCAAAACCGCACCGATGTTATTCGCCCTGGACCTGCGGCGATGATGACCGCGACGTTGGGCGGCAGCGCCGATCTTCCGGCAGAAGGAAGCCCACTTCCCGCCGCCTGGCATTGGCTCTATTTTCTAAGGCCCACCCCGCGCGGCGATCTGGGCCGTGACGGCCATGCGGGCTTGGGAGAATTCCTGCCGCCCGTCGCCCTGCCGCGGCGCATGTGGGCCGGCGGTCGTTTCGACTTTCGCAAGGCCATTGTCATTGGCGAGACCATCGAAAAAGTCTCGACCATCAACAAGGTCGAACGAAAATCCGGGCGCAGCGGCGAACTGTGCTTCGTCACCGTGCGCCACCAATTGTTCGCAGGCGACGAGTTGCGCCTGATCGAAGACCACAACATCGTCTACCGCGAAGACACGGCACGCGCCCCGGCGACGCCACCGCCGCCGCCGGAGGGGGCCGAGGCGCGCGAGACCGTCACCCCGGACCCGGTGTTGTTGTTCCGCTATTCGGCCCTGACCTTCAACGGCCACCGGATTCACTACGACGCCGATTATTGCCGCGACGTTGAGGGCTATCCGGATCTGGTCTTCCATGGCCCGCTAACGGCAACGCTGTTGCTCGATCTTGCGAGACGCCATGCCGAAGGCCGGGCGATTGCAGAGGTTTCCTACCGCGCACTGGCCCCGCTTTTCGTCGACAAGCCTTTCACCATCGCCGTTCGCTTCGAAGGTCAAGACCGCCTGATTCTATGGGCCGAGACGCCCGAAGGACGGCTTGCCATGAGTGCGGAGGCACGGTTATGACTATGAGTGCGGAGGCACGGTATGACACCTGACTTTATGGCTTTGCCCGAGCTTAAAAAAATCCAGCAGCAACGCTGGCAGGAACAGGCCCGTTATGTCGCCGCCTCCTCCGCCTTCTATCAGGCACTCTGGCAGGGGGCCGCGCCGCCTGAGCGATTGGACGATCTGGCCCAGCTTCCCTTAAGCGATAAATCCATGCTCAGGACTTCGCAGCAGAACCATCCACCTTTCGGGGATTATCTGGCGGCACCCGAACATCTGGTCAGTCGCCTGCACAGAACATCGGGAACCACCGGGCAGGCCATGAACCTGGCCTTAAGCGCCGGTGACGCCCTGCAAACCGCAGCCATCGGCGGGCGGGCGCAAAGTGCCGCCGGATGTGGCCCGCAAGACCGGGTCGTCCATTGCCTGAACTATCAAATGTGGATGGGTGGCTTTACCGACCACTGTACGCTTGAGGCGACAGGGGCGATGGTCGTTCCCTTCGGGGTCGGCGGCAGCGAACGGTTGATCCGGACCATCCAGGAGCTGAAAATCACCGCGATCTCCTGCACACCTTCCTACCCCAGGGTTCTCGAGCAGGTCATCGCGGACTCCTTCCCCGGCCTTAAACCCCGTGATCTGGGCCTCAAGCTGGGCCTGTTCGGCGGCGAGGCGGGCCTCGACGATCCGGCCTACCGCAAGCGCCTGGAAGACACCTGGGGCTTTAAAGTGCGCAATGCCAATTACGGTGTTTCAGACGTATTCTGTAATTTCGCGGCGCAATGCGAAGACAACAACGACCTTCATTTTGTCGCCCTTGATGTCCTCTACCCGGAACTGATCGACCCGGACACAACCGAACCCATTGACTGGCAGGACGGGGCAAGCGGCGAGCTGGTGCTGACCCACCTTGAAAAAGAATGCCAGCCGCTTGTCCGCTTTCGAACCGGCGACATCATCACCTTGACTGCCACAAGGACCCCTTGCGCCTGCGGCAGAACGGCCCCGCGCTTCAGGGTCGTCGGGCGCAACGATGATATGATTGTCGTCAGGGGCCTTAACATTTTCCCAACCGGGTTGGCAGCTACGCTGAACACGTTCAAGCAGCTTTCCGGCGAGTACAGGGTCGTTCTTAATGGCCCAGGCCCTTACGATCTGTTACCGCTGGAGGCCGAGTTGGCCGAAGACATTGACGCCAGTGCGGGCCTTGCCGAAGAAATCGAGCGCACCATCAAATCCGATCTTGGCGCGACCGCCCAGGTTACCCTGCTGAAACCCGGCATCCTGCCCATGAGCGATGGCAAAACCCGCCGGGTTATCCGGACTTAAAAGGAATAACAACATGACCGCCACGGTAACGTCACACTGCGATAACGCCATCCGCAGCATCGTCTTGAACAGGCCCG
>CBFDEA010000190.1:0-4838 GCA_965603695.1 uncultured Rhodospirillaceae bacterium
CTGATAGGTCAGGGCCGCCAGTTCAACCTGCAAACGGCCTTCACGAGTCCGCGCCCTGTCGCCGAAAATTTCCAAAATAAGCCCGGTGCGGTCGATGACCTTGCAATCCAGCTCGCGTTCAAGGTTACGTTGCTGGATCGGTGTCAGTGCTGCGTCGATAACGGCAATATCGATGCCGGCGTTTCCCCCTTCCCCGCCCGGTTCGCGGTTGCCGGGGATGTCGCCCGATATGATCGCGGCGATACTTTCCAGCGTGCCTTTGCCAAACAGGGTCGATGGTTTGATGCGGTTTAGTGTGAGGATATCGGCGTGGGCGACCTTTACCCCTATGGCAAGCGCCAGGCCGGTAATTTCTTCCAGCCGCGCGGCAGGGTCACGCTCTCGCGTGCCAGGGGTTTTAATATGGGGATGGATAACAAGACAACGTTCTGCCTCGCCTTGCTCGTTCCCCTTCAAGGCCGAAATATCCTGATCACGTGCGTCGTTTTCTCAATTTCTCAATTAATCAATCGTCGTCTTTTTCCGGCTCGAACAACTGTACGGGCTCGGCGGGCATGACCGTTGAAATGGCATGCTTGTAGACAAGTTGGGTATGCCCGTCACGGCGCAAGAGAACCGAGAAATTGTCGAACCATGTGACAATACCCTGCAGTTTCACTCCGTTGACGAGAAAGACGGTAACAGACGTTTTATTTTTTCTGATGTGATTCAGAAAAACATCTTGAACGTTTTGTGTTTTTTCGGGTGCCATGATGGTAACCCCTTTTTTGATTTTTTTAACCGCCCCAAGATGGCGGAACGTTTTGTATCCCCTGTTTGTCGGCGCGTCCAGTACTTCCCATCACCAGACACCCGTTCATATTACATTTTCTCGACCAATTTGGAAAGTGCCTGACAATTATCGATGTGACATAACGGCTGGAACTCTTGAAACTCCTCATGTTTTGGCGGATATGGACGCATTAAAACGGGGGCCAGTTCGGCATTTATGGCGCATTCCATGTCAATATCGGCGTCGCCGACAAACCATACTTGCCCGCCACGCTTGTGGTCGCAGCTTGATAAAGCCATTTCTACGGGCTCTATGGACGGCTTGTCATTGCTTGCGTCCATGGCCCCGATCAACTTCGAAAAATGTTTATCCCAGCCAAGATGGGCGACTTCCTTGCGCAAGTATTGCCCGCGTTTGTTGCTGACAACGGCCAGGAAAATTCCGCGTGCAGACAAGTCCGCCAACATATCGGCGGCCCCCTCGAACGGGCTTAGCATGGCGATATGAATGTCGTCGAAGCGTCCGTAAAAGACTTCCGCCGCCTGGGTCCAATCATCGCCGAACATGGCCGGGAAAGTGTCACGCAGGGACTTACGCACCCGTTCCCTGGTCTGGTCCATGCTCCAGGGCTCTTTGTCGAAGCTCTTCAAGGTGAAATTAAGGGCGTCGAAGATCACCGCCCAGCTATCGACCAGGGTGTTGTCCCAGTCGAAGAGGATCGCCTCGGGTTTTTCTAAAGCTCGTATAGGCGGCGGCCTCATGCTGCTTGGGCCTTCATGTAGTCGCCGTAATAGGCGAGCAATTTGGTGGTTAGCGCCCCGACCTTGCCGTCACCGACGGGATTGCCATCGATATGAAGGACCGGCTTGACGAACGATGTGGTCGAACTGACGAAAGCTTCTTTTGCCGCTTTGGCTTCTTCGAGAGAAAATGCGCGTTCGATAAACTCAACCCCCTGCTGTTTCGCCAATTCCAGAATCGACAGCCGGGTTATGCCATTAAGAATGGAATTGCTGGTATCCCGGGTCACCAGCTTGCCATCGGCAGTGACGATCCAGGCGTTCGATGCCGTGCCCTCGGTTACCATACCGTCGGCCTCGACGAACCAGGCCTCGTAGGCACCGGCACGGGCCGCTTGTTCCTTGGCCAGGCAATTGCCGAGCAGTGACACCGTCTTGATATCGCGGCGCTGCCAGCGAATTTCGGGTGTCGAGATAACATCGACACCTTTGTTGGCGGCGTCGAAATTGAAGGTTGGAAAACGCTTTGCCGTAATCACCAATGCACTGTTGTGATGATCGGGGAAGGCATGATTGCGCGGGGCGACGCCGCGGGTTATCTGCATATAGACAATGCCGTCTCTGATGCGGTTGCGCAGGGTGACCTGACGGATAATGATATCAAGTGCCTTGGGGCCTACCGGCCAGGCCATTTCCAACTCGCTCAAAGACCGGGTCAGGCGCACCATATGACCATCCATGTCGATCAGTTTGCCTTTGTGAACGGCGATGACTTCGTAAACGCCATCGGAAAACTGATAGCCCCTGTCCTCAATATGGACAGCGGCGGCAAGGTGCGGGACATACATCCCGTTAACGTATGCGATGCGTGACATGGGACGATATCCTAGAAAAATTCAAGCTGGACGGAGAACATTTTTTCAACATTGCGAACCTGATCGGACGCGGCGAACAGGACGATGCGGTCGCCGACTTGAACCACCGTATTACCGCGTGGTGTGATGATCTCATTGCCGCGAACGATGGCACCAAGCAGAACACCGGCCGGCAGATTGACTTCCTTCAAGGGGATATTGACCAGGGGCGAGGTTTCCAGCGCCTCGGCCTCGATCAATTCACCAAAGCCTTCGCGCAAGGTGTGAACGGAATGGATGCGCCCGCGCCTGACGTGCTGCAGGATCGTCGAGACCGTAATGTTGCGCGGGCTGACGACAACATCGATACCCAGTGGTGCGACCAGCGGTTCGTAGGAGCTTTTGTTGATCAGGGTGATGGCGCGCTTGGAGCCATGCCGTTTGGCCAGCAATGAAGCCAGAATATTGGTTTCATCGTCATTGGTTACCGCAACCACGGTTTCGGCAGCTGCGGCGTTGGCTTCTTCGAGGATTTCCGGGTCCAGCACGTCGCCATGCAGAACGACTGTTCTTTCCAGCAATCCGGCGACCGCTTCGGCGCGGCTCAAGTCGTTTTCAATCAATTTTGCCCGTACCCAGGGGAATTCTTTCTCCAATTGCTGGGCCAGGAACAGGCCAATGTTTCCGGCTCCGAAGATAAGTAACCGGCGGGCTTCTGTTTCTTCATGGCCGAAGGCGGCCATGGCGCGCGGCAAATGTTGCGTATCGACGACAAAATATACCTCGTCGCCGGGTAGCATATGATCGTCGCCGGTTGGCACGATGGGTACGTTTTCACGCATCAGGCCGACGATAACGATGTTTAAATCCGGGAATAACTGGGTCAGTTGGCGTAGCGGCGTATGGACGAGCGGGCAGTCATCGCCGCAGCGCACGCCAAGCAAGCGGACCTTGTCATCGACCATTGGGATCATTTCGAAGGCACCGGGAACCTGCAAGCGGCGGGTGACTGCGTGGGCGACTTCGATTTCCGGGGATATGATGACATCAATGGGCATGTGATCGCGCGAGAACAGGTTGGACCACATGGGCTTTAAGTAACTTTGATGGCGGACCCGAGCGATCTTGGTCGGCACCCCGAATAAGGAGTGGGCGACCTGACAGGCAACCATATTGACTTCATCGGCATAGGTGACTGCTATGATCATGTCGGCGTCTTCGGCTCCTGCTCTTTCCAGAACATCGGGGCGCGAGGCATGGCCGACGGTACCTTGCACATCAAGGGTATCGGTTATCCGAGAAACCAGTTTGGCGGACTGATCAACGATGGTGACGTCGTTATTTTCCATGGACAGTTGGCGGGCGATACTGGAGCCCACTTGTCCGGCGCCGCAGACGATTATTTTCATGTCAGAAGAATCCCCTTTCCGGCTATTCGCCCGTAGCCTGACCGGCCCTGCCGGCGGTATCAATACCGAGTGATTTTAATTTACGGTGCAAGGCCGAACGCTCCATGCCGACAAAGCTCGCGGTCCGCGAAATATTGCCACTAAACCGGTTGACTTGTGAATGAAGGTATTCCCGTTCAAATGCCTCGCGGGCTTTTCGTAGAGGCAAGCCCATGATGCCATGGATATTTTCCACCATTGTACTCGTTATATCTGAGTTTTTGCCACTGATTTCGGCGGGAAGGATGTCCATTCCCATGGGTTCCCCATCATTGTCGGGGGCCATGATTAATAATCTCTCGATGATATTTTTAAGCTCCCTGACATTGCCGGGCCAAGAATAAGATTGCAAGGCGGCGATGGCGTCCAGGGCGAGTGTTCTTGGCGCCCGTCCGCTGATTCCGGCATTGCTGGCGATAAAGTGCTCGGCTAATAGGGCAATATCTTCAATGCGGGCGGTCAAGGGCGGCAAGACAATTGGGACGACGCTCAAACGATAAAACAGGTCTTCACGGAAGTTACCGCTCGCCATTTCATCGCTCAGGTCCCGGCTTGTCGAGGCGACGACACGGACATCGACTTCAACTTTAGTGGTCCCGCCTATTCTTTCGAAAATTTGCTCCTGCAGGACGCGAACGATCTTTCCTTGCGTTTCAAGCGGCATATCGCCGACTTCATCAAGCAACAAAGTGCCGTTATGGGCGGTTTCGAAGGTGCCGACCTTGCGCGGCACGGAATGATCTTCCGGTTCTTCAAGGCCGAAGCGCAATTGAGAACGACAAACGGGCCGCCAGCGCGCCCAGACATTTTGTGCAACAACCTGGCGGCAACTTCTTTACCGGAACCGGCGGGTCCCGATATCAGGACCCTTGAATTGGCAGGGGCGACCCTGTCCAGGGCTTGCCTGACATGATTTATAGCGGCAGATTTTCCGATTAATTGGTTTTCCGTGCCTGCCCTCAACCGCAATTCATCATTTTCACGGCGCAGGCGCGAGGCCTCGAGGGCGCGGGCGGTGATCAGC
>CBFDEA010000191.1:0-4814 GCA_965603695.1 uncultured Rhodospirillaceae bacterium
ATCGGTGCGATGCCCAGTTTCAGATCGACATAGCGGGCCACGTCGGCGTCCTCGGTAACGACGCAGCCGTGCAGGCCCTGATAGAACAGGATATCTGAATTTTCGGGAAGCGGCTCCCACGGGGTGAAATCACCGGGGATCAACCCTTCTATTCCGGTTTCATCGACGTCTTGCTGATTGTGCAGATAATGACGCCGCTGGCCGGTGCCGTTTTCGCCGTAACAGCGGAACAGTTCCTCAAGTTCGGCAAAAAGGTTAGCTTCCGGGCCGAAGTGAGAAAAATGGGGATTGCCTTGCGAAGTCGCCTTCTTCAGCTCCTCCTTCATATTGGTGCGGCTGTAGCGATGGAAGCTTTCGCCTTCAACCTCGGCAGGGTTGATTTTCTCACGACGAAAGACATTCGCGAATGCCTGCATGACGACCGGAGTCGCGGCCCCCGAAGGACGGGCAAGGGCGACGATGGGATGTTTTTTGGACACCCTATTTGTCCGTCATTTTCCGCAGGATTGGCGCCAGGATCAATTCCATTGCCAGCCCCATTTTGCCGCCCGGCACGACGATCGAATTGCGTCGTGACATCCAGGAATTATGAATCATCTGCAGCAGATAAGGGAAATCGACGTTGAAATCGTCCGGTTGCCTGAAACGAATGACAACCAGGCTCTCGTCGGGTGTCGGGATATCGCGGGCAATGATCGGGTCCGACGTATCGACGATGGGGACCCGCTGGAAGTTGATATCGGAGCTTTTGAACTGCGGCACGATGTAGTGCACATAGTCGTGCATGCGGCGCAGGATTGTATCCATCACCGCTTCGTTGGAATAGCCACGCTGAGAGGTATCGCGATGGATTTTCTGGATCCATTCAAGATTGATGACCGGGACGACGCCGATCCTAAGGTCGACGTACTGCGCCATGTTGACGTCTTCGGTAACGACGCAACCGTGCAGGCCCTCGTAGAACATCAAGTCGGTGCCCGCGGGGATGTCTTCCCAGGGCGTGAATTCACCGCTGCCAAGGCCTTCGTAAGGGGCCGCTTCATCCTCGTTATGCAGGTAAAGCCGACGCTTACCGCTTCCGGTTTCCCCGTATGTCTTGAACAGGCTTTCGATGTCGGAAAATAGGTTGGCATCAGGCCCGAAATGGGAAAAATTATGATTGCCCTGGGCCGTTGCTTCGGCCATCGCCTTTTTCATCTCGACCCGGTTATAGCGATGGAAGCTATCGCCCTCGATCACCGCAGGCTTGATGCCTTGGCGCAGGAAGACATGTTCGAAGGCGTCCTTGACGGTACTCGTTCCAGCGCCTGACGAACCGGTTACGGCAATAATAGGATATTTTTTCGACACTTTTGTGGTCCCTCTAAATCTACACATTCTTCACAAAAAAATTGTGAAAAAGGCCCCCGCCTTCGCTCTCGTTAATCGAGACTTGAGGACATCATAACCGCTTTAGCCAGCGTAATCGCCACCCGGTAAGGTAGGATCAGCCGAGCACGGAAAAACTGCTGTCTTCGTTGATCGCCCTGTTGCGCGAGAAAAAACCGATGTCGAGCGGACGGTTCTGACGCTCCAGGGTATAAACCACCGGCTCCTTGTCGTGATCCTGGCCGCCTTCACAGGCCTCGATCAGCTTGAGCATCATCTTGCCTGCGACCGGGGCATTTTTGTACTGGTTGCCGCTTGAGCCGATGGCCATGTAGAAGCCGCCCAGGTCGGACTTGTCGTAGATCGGCAGCCAGTCCGGGGTGACGTCATAAAGCGAGACGACGCCGCTCGGGTGTTCGGGGATGCCCAAGGTCGGCATCCGTTGCGCCAGTCGCATGACCTGATAGCGCATCTGATCGGTCGGATCGTCTGAAAAATCATCCGGATCGACCCATTCTTCGGGATCGCAGGCGGGGTTTTCGCTGCCCACGAGAATCCGGTTGCCGATCTCCGGGCGGCTATAACTGCCGACGTCGCTGTCGGAGGTAATGACCCCGTCATTTTCAATATCGTAACCCGCCGGACCTGGGATATAAGCGACCTCTTCGCGCAGCGCCCGGGTGGTCAGCGCCATTTTGTCTGCGACCCCGGCCATTTCGTTGATCTTGGCGGAGTGTGGCCCGGCGACGTTGACCACCACCGTCGCGTCGATGTTCGTGCCATCGGCCAGGGTGATGCCCTGGACCCGGCCATTTTCCTGACGGACGTGGGTGACGTCGGCCTTGAACTTGAACGTCGCGCCGTGTGCTTCCGCCGCGCGCTGGGCGTTATGGGTGCTCAGTTGCGGATCGTTCATATAACCGGCGCAGGGAAAGAAGATACCGCCTTCAATACTGCCACCGGTCGGTTCGGCAAAGCCCGCATCATCGGGCAGCTTGGGCGGGCTGTAGTTGTTTAAATCCATGAACGGCAATTTGCCCAAAATGTCCTCAGGGCTCCAATCCTGCCAGGGAATATCCAGCGTTTTCATGTGCGCGATCATGTGCGCCAGGCCGTTGTTGGCCGGCGTCTTCATGACCAGGCAGCCGCAATGGCGAAAAGTTGCGTGGCCAAGCTCGTCGGCGGCGCCCAGATAGCCGGGCCAGTCGCGCCAGTGAAAATAATTCTCATAGGCCAGCGCCGTGCCGTCGAGGGTCGAATAATGGGTGCGGATGATGGCGCAGGAATAGCTGGTCGAGCCGTATCCTGCCGCCGGCAGGCGGTCGACGTTGAGGGTCTTCCAACCCTTTTTGGCCATCTCGAAAGCCATACAGCTACCGATAATACCGGCACCGATAATGATCGCATCGTAACGCGGGGACATGTTTTTGCTTCTCCTGCTTCAGCGGCAAAAAATGTGACACGACGCGACGGCGCCAACAAGAAAATAGCTGGGGAATCGGGAAATACTTTCCCCCTGATGGCACAATGTGCCGCAATTTGCCCATGCCAGATAGATTATATCGTTATATTTCAAGGCACTAGCCGTGGCTTGAATATTGCTTGTCTTACCCCAGCCTAAAAATAAATAAACAGGGAGACAGCTCATGGAAATCAACAGCCCGTTCGCCCCCAACACAAGCATCACCGGCCAGGACAAAGCCCGGGAAAAGCAACCCGCCACCAGCTTTCAGGACACGTTGCTGGCGGCCAGCCAAAGCGGCAAGAAGTCCGCCGCCGCAACTGCTGAAGTTTCCGACTCGCAGAAAATTTACAAGGAAATCGTTGATGCCGGATTCGGCAAATGGGTTCAGGAAATGCGCAAAGAGGAGCTCGAGAAGAAACTGCGCGCCCAGATTCTCGAAAGCCTCGGCCTGACCGAAGAAGAGCTCGGCTATATGCCGGCAGACAAAATCGCCGAAATCGAGAAAATGATTAAGAACCTGATGCAGGAACTCCTGGCCAACAGCGCCCAGGACAAAGGCAAAGAACAGTTGGAAAAAGGCCAAATTTATGTTCCGGTCATCCCCGGGGCAGCCGCTTAATCAGGAAATCGATTTGAAATCACGAGACGTTATCATCATCGGCGCCGGGGCAGCGGGCCTGATGTGCGCCATTGGAGCCGGTAAGCGTGGGCGGACGGTGCTGGTGCTCGACCACGCCGAGAAACCGGCGGAGAAAATCCGCATTTCCGGTGGCGGCCGTTGCAACTTCACCAATCTCGACGTCAGACCCGAACACTTCCTGTCCGCCAACCCGCGCTTCTGCGTTTCGGCGCTCAGTCGCTACACCCCGCGCGACTTTATCAAGTTGGTCGAGGCGCACGGCATCGCCTGGCACGAAAAAACCCTGGGCCAGCTTTTCTGCGACGGCCCGGCGACCCAGATCGTCGAGATGTTGCTCAATGAGGCCAAGTCCGCCGGGGTGACCATCCAGACCGCGACCAATATCACCGCCGTCGCCAAAACCGACACCGGCTTTCATCTGCAAACGGACCGTGGCGAGCACGCCTGCACCTCGCTGGTTATCGCCAGCGGCGGCCCCAGCATTCCGAAGATGGGAGCCAGCGGCTTCGGCTACGATCTGGCCCGCCAGTTCGGCCTCAAGGTCGTCCATCCAAGGGCCGGACTGGTCGGCCTGACCTTCGATGAGGGCCTGTGTGCACGCATGAAAAAGCTCGCCGGGTTATCGCTCGACGTCAGTGTGCGCTGTGGCAAGACGACATTCGCCGAAGCCCTGCTGTTCACCCACCGGGGCCTCAGCGGCCCGGCGATCCTGCAAATATCGTCCTACTGGTCGAACGGTCAGGAGATCGCCATCGACCTGGCCCCCGGCATCGACGTCTTCGCACGCCTAAAAGACGCCAAGGCCAACCAACCCCGGCAGGAACCGACGGGCGCTTTGAGCGAAATATTACCGAAACGCCTGGCCCAATCGATCACCGGTGACAGCGGCCTGGAGGGACGCCTCGCCGATATCCCCGACAAGAAACTGAAGGCCCTGGCAAGCAGGGTCAACGACTGGCGGGTCACCCCGAAAGGCAGTGAGGGGTTTCGTTCCGCCGAAGTCACCGTCGGCGGCGTCGACACCAAGGCCCTGTCATCGAAAACGTTTGAAGCCAAAAAAGTCCCCGGCCTCTACTTCATCGGCGAAGTCACCGACGTCACCGGCCACCTCGGCGGCTACAACTTCCAATGGGCCTGGGCGTCAGGCCATGCTGCGGGGGAGTTTGTTTAGGCGACCGCCCCCTGCCCTTTTTTTTTCATTTCGTCATTACGGACTCGATCCGCAATCCACTCCTTAAAGCACCCACACCCCTCAACCGTCATTCCCGCGCAGGCGGGAATCCAGTTCTTCCGGGGGTTCAAGACACGGGAAAGCCCCGCCGATATAGGGCAACACGCAAG
>CBFDEA010000192.1:0-4812 GCA_965603695.1 uncultured Rhodospirillaceae bacterium
CAAGCAGGGCGTCGAGCATGGCTTCGCGGCGGTCACGCACCGGTTCGGCAACCTCGAGCACGGCGCGAATGTTATTTTCCACCGACAACCCGCGAAAGATCGAAGCCTCTTGCGGCAGATAACCGATGCCTAAGCGGGCGCGCCGGTACATGGGCAGATCGGTAATATCCTGACCATCGAGCGTGACAGAGCCATAATCGAGTGGAATAAGTCCGGTAATCATATAAAAACACGTGGTTTTTCCGGCCCCGTTCGGACCCAGCAAACCGACGACCTCGCCACGCTGAATGGACATGCTGGCGCCGCGCACGACCGGGCGCTTTTTGAAACGCTTGCCCATGTTCGTCGCATGCAGGCCGCGATCCTTGTTCTCGCTTATCAGCCGTGGCGCACCCTCGGGCGTGTCAGGCGTTAAGCCTCGAATGTCGGTCGGATTATCTACCATTGTCTCGCTTGTCAGGGCCTTTGAAAAAAAATGATCCAGTAAACTTAATCTGGCGAAGGTAAAAAATTAGTTTAGGCGCGTACTTTAGCTTCTATTGCTCAGTTGTTGGCAATTTCTTTTTGCCGACATTAAACACACCGCCGACCTGACCGCCACCTTCGCCGGCGCAACTGAACATATTGGAAATACCGGTGTTCATATTGACCTCGGCCTTGCAGCCATTGAGTTGGTTGGAGTCCCTTAATAACATAACGGAACCGGTCAACGTGACGATACCGGTCTTCACATTATATATTCCGCGATCGGATGTTGCCGTTTCAGTTGCCGTTTCAATTTCCACATTGTCGAAGGCTTCGACCCTGCGAATGGCACTTTTGCCGTCCCTGTTCTTTTTCATGTAGGCGACGATAACATCTGCTTTAAGATTCTTTCCGTCACTGGAGGCCTCGGCGTTGCCGCGCGCCACCGCCATCTGTTTTCGTTCCCAGTATTCCAGCTGTTCATCGGCGATGACCTCGTCGGTTGGTGTCACCAATCGGACCTTCTTGCCGGTTAAAACCAAAATGCCGTTGTCGACGTCATAGACGCCCTTAACGCCGGTAGCCGTTTCGCTGGGGGTAACGATACGGACATTATTGATGGCATCAAGACGCCAGATTTCGGTGCCGCCGTCCGGCAATTTTCGGTAGAAAGCATGCAGTTCATCGCCATAGACTGTGACCTCGCCACGGACCGCGCGCGCGTTTCCGCGGGCAATAAACGTCAGCGCGTCCTGCTGCCATTCAATACCATCGTCTGCGTAGACCTCGATTGGCGCATCGGAATCACCGGTGCCGAAATTCAATCCCTGGGCCGAAACCGGAAAGGCCAGCAGCAGGGCAATAAGACTTAAAGCGCTTAGAGGGAAGAAACTGGCGAGACGGGTCATTGCGGTTGCTCTCCGGCACCTGGGTATATGGTCAACTTTGATTTTCCGGTGAAATATATTGTCTTGCCCTTATCGACAAGGCGAAATCCTTGCGCCTTCAATCTTCCGAACGGGCCTTGCCCCTCAATCATAACCGAACCGTGGACCGTTCCTTTTGTCAGTTCAATATCGACGCTTTCGGTACGAAATTCGTAGCCGGAATCATGGAAAAGATTAACCGATTCATTGAGCGTCAAGGTTTCGTTCTGACGCACATAGGTTCCATTCTTCGCCGTAACCACCAGCCACGAACCATCATCTAGTGATATATCGGCCTTTGGCATTTCCAACTCGACACTTTTTTCCGCATTGAGCAAGTTCTTGGCGATGTCTGCGGTGATAGAGAAAGTCTGCTTGTCCTTGTCGGCCCCAAGAAAACGCGGGTTTATCATCGCCGGATCTTCGACATTGCCGACCTTCAAGGCGGTAAAGCCAATGCTGAAACGGGTGTCCGTCAATTTTAAATAGGGCCAGGCAACAACCAGGACGATCAGCGCCAGGGCAATCACCGGCAGCAAAACCTTCGTCCACGTGACAAAGCGCGAGTAACCCTGAACCGGTTGTCCGTGCAGCGCGTTCGGCCGTCCGATGCCGTCGGCGGCAGCCTGCGCCGGATGAGGGTTCAGTGGAGCGCTCATATTTTGCGTCTTTTGCGTCCCTTCAATTGGTTTGAGTTCAGGCAACACCGGCACGCAGACAATCATGAATATGGACGATGCCGACGGGACGGGCCCCCTCGAGCACGAAAAGGGTGGTGATAGATTTGCTATTCATCGTCCCCAGGGCCTCGCTGGCCAAGGCATCGGCCGCGATGAAACGGCCCCCCGTGGTCATCAAGTCGCCGGTCAATCGCGCCATCAGGTCCGGGCTCATATGCCGCCGCAAATCGCCGTCTGTCAAAATCCCCAGCAAGTTGCCATCATCGTCGATGACGCCAAGGCAGCCGAAGCTTTTGGCGGTCATGATAACGATGGCTTCGGACATCGCCATGTCGGCGGGGACCAGGGGAAGCTCTGCACCGCCATGCATGATATCGGCGACTTTAAGAAGTTGGTTGCCCAGTTTGCCGCCGGGGTGAAAGACATGAAAATCGTCTGGCGAGAAGCCCTTGCGCTCCAACATGGCCACGGCAAGAGCGTCGCCGAGCGCCAGCATCGCCGTTGTCGAGGTCGTCGGCGCCAGGCCCATGGGACAAGCCTCGTTGATCGTTGGCAGCACCAGGGCGACGTTCGCCGCACTGGCAAGGGCGCTGGGGGATTTGCCGGTGATCCCAATCAGCGGAATCTTAAAACGCTTGGCATAGGCGACCAGATCGGCCAGTTCCGCCGTTTCGCCGGAATTCGACAGGGCGATAATGACGTCGTTGTCGGTAATCATACCAAGATCGCCATGACTGGCTTCGCCGGGATGAACGAACATCGCCAGGGTGCCGGTCGAGGCCATGGTCGCGGCAATTTTGCGGGCGATGTGACCACTTTTCCCCATGCCGGTGACGACGGCCCGGCCGGTCATCCCCGATAAGATATCCAGGGCTTCAATAAAAGATTGATCAAGGCCATCGGACAACCCCTGCAATCCTTCAATTTCCAGACGCAGAACACGTTTGGCGGAAGCGAGCAGGTCTATTTCTGGTTTGCTTTTTACGACGGTCATTTAATTGCGATCGTTATCATCGAATGAAATTGGGGATATGCGCACGTTCTTTAAAGACGAAACGCCGCAATTATGAGGCCAACTCATTGATTGGTCAATGAAACCGGAGCACAACAGTGGCCAAGAGTGGCTCCGGGAAAATCAATGATGGAAGATGTCGATGTCGATCCAGCCCTTAAGATCAAGGGCCGCACGAGTCGGTAGAAACGCGAAGCACGCTTGCAAAAGCTCCGCCCGCCCCTCGCGCACCAGCATGGCGTCCAAAGCGGCGCGCAACCGGTGCAGATAAAGAACGTCGGAAGCGGCATAGAGAATCTGCTCATCGCTTAAAGTCGGGGCACCCCAGTCCGATGATTGTTGGGTCTTCGAAATCTCAATACCCAGCACTTCCCGGCACAAGTGTTTAAGGCCATGGCCGTCCGTATAGGTGCGCGCCAACTGCGAGGCGATCTTGGTGCAATAGAGCGGCGTACACGCAACGCCCAGGTACTGGCTGATCAGGGCGATATCGA
Source organism: uncultured Rhodospirillaceae bacterium (assembly GCA_965603695.1). Lineage (GTDB taxonomy): Bacteria > Pseudomonadota > Alphaproteobacteria > Rhodospirillales > JABHCV01 > JACNJU01. Next base: position 3,578 of record CBFDEA010000192.1, read on the forward strand.
AACGGGCGTAATGAAAAACCTTGGTGACGTTGGCGTCTGCCAACAGGACTTTTAAATTAGGCGCCGCATAATCGTCATCGGCATTGAATTTGACCAGATGGGCGGTGCCATCACCGGCTGAAAGCTGGACCACACAAAGGCGGTCGCGGTGATTGTTCAGCCCCATTGCCTCGGTATCGACGGCAACCGCCGCACCAAAATCGAGGCCAGCGGGAATATCCCCTTGATGGACCTCTATTATTGCGTCTTTGGCGCTTCTTACGTTCACCGGATTGCTCCCCAGCTTCCGAGAAAAGAAAAAATGGTGCCCAGGAGAAGACTCGAACTTCCACGACCTTGCGGCCACTGGCACCTGAAGCCAGCGCGTCTACCAATTCCGCCACCTGGGCAGGGGGCTTGTAGATAAGGCGACCGAAGCCGCCTTCGGAACAGTCTTTACCCGCACCTGCGCGGCAGGTCAACAGGCTGTGAAAGAATGTCGATAAAGATCGATAATTTTTGCATCTCGTCCTGACTAACATATGATATGTAGAGGGCTTGATCATGAAGCATGGAAAAGTGGAGCAACAGTAATGACGCGGCGTCTAGTGACTGTTTTTGGCGGGTCCGGTTTTATCGGCCGTCACCTTATTCAGCGTTTGGCCAAACAAGGCGCGACCGTTCGCGTCGCCACCCGCGATACGGAAGCCGCCAACTACTTGAAGCCACTGGGCGAAATCGGTCAAATCGTCCCGGTTCCCGTTGATATCGCCAACGAAGATTCCATTGCCCGCGCCGTGCACGGGGCCGATCAGGTGATCAACCTTATCGGCATTCTTTCCGAATGGGGAAAATCGACCTTCCAGAGAATCCATGTCGACACCGCAAGCGCCATCGCCAAGGCCGCCGCGAGCGCTGGTGTCGGGCAATTGGTCCATCTATCGGCCTTGGGGGCATCGCCAGAGTCTGCTTCTTTTTACGGGCGCTCGAAGGCGGCCGGAGAGGAGGCCGTCAAAGCCGCCTTCGCCGACGCCGTTATCGTGCGGCCTTCGGCGGTGTTCGGGCCGGAAGACCGCTTCTTCAACTTGTTCGCCAGCCTCGCCCGGTTCACCCCGGTGATGCCGGTGTTCGGCTGCCCGTTGATCCCTAAATTACATCTGTTCGGCCTTGATGCGCCGGTTGATTTTGATTTCTACGGCGACGGCGGCACCCGCCTGCAACCGGTTTACGTTGGCGACGTCGCCGAGGCCATCGTC
>CBFDEA010000193.1:0-4811 GCA_965603695.1 uncultured Rhodospirillaceae bacterium
CGTTAAGTCAGGAAGATCAGCCCGGTCCCCATAACCGACAGAACCGCACCAATGGCGGCACCCAATGCCGGTCTTTCCCGGGTCATATACCAAAGGATCGGCAACATCAGGACCGGCATCATCGACGACAATGTCATGACAATGCCGGTACTTTCACGGGCCAGGGCAAACAGTAGCAGGCTCATGCCGATACCCATGCCGACAAAGCCGCTTAAGGCTGTGTGTGCGAACAGCCTTAAGGTTATTTTGGTTTTGGCTCTCATATTTTGACCCGGCGCGAGCAGGGTCACGAGCAGGCAGAATGCGCCGACACCGACCCGAATGGCCGAAACCGCTATCGGATCCGCCCCTGCTTCCAGGGCGGGCTTGGCCATGATCGCACCGACGGCCTGACACAAACCGGCCAACAGTCCCATGCTGACGCCGACAATCAGGGAACCGTGGACGTCCTCCCACTGATGAAGCTGAGCGCGGCGCTTGCCAAAGATAATCGACAGGACGATGCCAGCCATCACCAGGGCGCAGCCGATGATTGCGTTCATTTGCAGGATTTCGCCGAGAAAAAAGTAGCCCAGAACGGCGGCAAACGGGGCATTGGTGGCGAACAGAATGGAGTTGCGTCTGGGACCCAAACGAGAGAGGCCTGAAAACAAGGCGGTATCGCCAATAAAAATACCGATAAAGCCCGATAGGGCGAGCAGTGGTAAATCGTCCGGATTGATTGTCTGCCAACCGCCGTAAGTGGCGGCGACGAGGCTCAGCATAAAAAAGACAACAGTCATCCTGATACGACTGAAGGCGAAGGCCCCCAACTGCCGGGCCGGGCCGACGGCGATCAGGGTTCCGAACGACCATGTCATAGCCGCCCCGAAGGCGGCCAGGTCAGCGATCAACATGTTCGGAGATCTTTTCGTCGGATATTTCGGGGAACGGTCCCTGGGCCAAAACCGTGGCAGTGGGCTTGCTCAAACTGCGCTCGCGCACAGAGACATAAACGCCGCTACTGATAATGACGGCGATACCGGACCAGGTCCAGGTATCGGGGAAATCGGCAAAGATGAAATAGCCGATGATTGTTGCCATGATAATTTCGGAATAACCAAACGGTGCCAGAACCGATGCCGGAGCATGCTCGAAGGCTTTGATCAGCAGGAAATGACCAGCCGCGGCGCATCCCCCCATTGCCGCCATCAGCAACAAATCGAAGGGACTTGGCGTGATCCACTGAAACGGTACGGCAATGCTCATGACGATGGCCCCCAGTAACGCCGTGAAGGTCAGGGTGACAAGCGGCGGCGCGGTCCCCGAAAGCTTGCGGGTAGCAATCATGTAAAAGGCATAAATCACCCCTGCCCCAAGGGCCAGCATTGCCCCTGTGTCGATACTCACAAAACCCGGCCTGATGATGATTAAGGCACCAAGAAAGCCAACCACCACCGCACCCCAGCGACGCGGACCCACTTTTTCCCCGAGTAACACAGGCGACAAGGCGGTAACGATCAAGGGCGATACGAAGACCAGCGCCAGGGCATCGGCAATGGGCATTTGGGCAATGGCGGCGAAAAACAAAATTGTCGAGGCCAGAAGCAAGCCACCACGAACGATCTGCAAGGACGGGTGACGGGGCAACAGCGCCTTGGGTCCATAACGCACAAGGACGATGGGAAGCAGGTAAAGCAGATGAAAGAAATAACGCGCCCAGACAATTTCCAGGATCGGGTAACGGGCACTTAGCAGCTTGGCTAAACCGTCCATCATCGGGACAATCGACATGGACAGCACAATGAGCAAGATGCCCGTTAGCACGCTCGCCTCGTCCTGTGTGCGCGAAGGCACGCGTTAACCGCCCTTGATTGGGGAAAATAACGTCAGGGTATCACCATCGGCGAGCACGGTTTGGCCGCGCAGCGATGTTGGCACAGAAAGGTCGTTGACCAGTGTCAGGTAGGATATGTCATCCCCCAAACCCAAAGCGTCGAGTACTTCCATAAGACTGCTGCCGTCCTTGATCTCCAACTCGTCCTTGCCTTCAGCCGGAAGGTGCTTGACTTCCAGAGCAACAAAATTGAGGTGGATTTTCATATTACTCGAGGGCAAGCCGGTTCAGGGTATCGGCTGTCGGCTGACCTTTCTCATCCCAGCCGCGACGGGTGTACTATTCGGGCAGCCTTAAGCATCCGTTGCGGCAAGGTGTCGTCGTCGGCGGTTAATCCGGCGGCAAGATTGAACTGACGTTCCAGGTTCCAGATTCTCTCGCCGACCACCTTCAAGTTTTCCGCCGACCAATCACCCTCACAGGCAGCCGATAGCAGGGCCGATATTTCTTCGAGGCTGTACCCAGGGAATTGGCAAATTCCGGCAGAATCGGTGGCTCCGGTCTCATCTTGGGTATCGATGACGACCCGGGCCTTGCCTTCGGGGCGAACATGCTCGAAATCATCGCCATAAGGGCTGGCCCTGAGGTGGCAAGCGCCCCTGTTCGATGTGGCGTAGGCCAGTCCCATACCTTGCATGGCGCGACCGTCGTAACCGGGGATTTCCTGACCTTTGACCGCCATGGCAAATTCTGGATGGCCGTATTTCGCGCACAGGCGCACCGAGCCCAGGCCCAACTCTTCACCGAAGCCTTCAGCGCGACCGGTCAGGTCGGCCATTTTGACAAGCGCCTCGGCCGATCCGAAGTTAAGCTTGATGCCGCCGGTTTCTTTTTCCGTGATCGCCCCGGTCTCGAACAGTTCCATAGCCGCAGATAAGGTTGCGCCGAAGGAAATAGGGTCCATGCCTTGCTCGTTGCAGACGTAATTGGCGTAGGTCGCCGCCTCGATGTCGGTGACACCGACCATCGGCCCCAGCGCGTAACCGGATTCGTATTCCAGGCCACCCGATACGGTTGGGAAGTTTTTGCGTTCGCTAAGGGAAAAATGTTCAGGGTCCATTTGCGACACCCGGGCGCAGCCGATGGTGCAGGCGAAGCAAGCCTTGTTGGTTTTCAGGTTGGCCTTGCCGTCGCTTTTCCTGGGCGCCTGCATGGCCTGAACGTTGACCGTGTCGATACCGTCAAACTGCAATTCCCGATTGTTGCGAGTCGGCAAGGAGCCATAGGAATTGGTCACATTCATCATGGGGATTGTGCCGTTTTGGGCCAAGCGCTTGCTCGAACCGCTTTCGGCGATGCGTTTATTGGACACGGCCGCGGCGGCAAGGAAGCCCGTCATGTCTTTGACCTTGACGCCTTTGTTGCCCCGCACGGCAATGGCTTTTAACTGCTTGGAACCCATAACGGCACCAACGCCGGAGCGCCCGGCAGCCCGGTCCAGATCGTTGACGACACAGGCGTAGCGTACCATTTTCTCGCCGGCGATCCCGATTGAGGCGACTTTGATTTCCGGGTCCTGATGCAGGGTTTTGATGGCCGGTTCGGTTTCCCAGATTGACTTCCCCCACAGCGCCTGCGCGTCTAACAGCTGGGCCTCATCGTCATCGATGAACAGGTAGACCGGCTTTTCAGAGCGTCCTTCGAAAATGACCATATCCCAGCCAGCATTCTTCAGTTCGGCACCGAAGTGGCCACCCGAATTCGAACAGGCAATGGCACCGCCAAGGGCCCCCTTGGTGATGACCGAATACCGCCCGCCCGTGGAAGCCGGGGTTCCGGTTAAGGGACCGGTGGCAAAAATAAGGTTGTTGGCAGGCGACAGCGGATCAGCCGCAGGATCGCTCTCGGCCAGCATGTATTTGGTCGCAAGCCCTCGTTGACCGAGGAAACTTAACGCCCAATCCGTATTGATATCTTCACCCGCGCACGTGCCTGCCGTCAAATTGACGCGCAATACTCGACCTTGCCATGACATAAGGTTTCTCCCCGCCCATTTGAGAAAGTTCTCTTTGGGTCTGTTAAAGTTTTCCTGGTTTAAGATTTTTGTTGAATTCAGCCAGTTGTTGATCGATATCGTCGAGTTCTGCAAACTGGCTCAGTTCATAAACACGCGCCGCCAGTTCAATACGTGAGGCATTCTTCGTTGCGGCGTCAAGCGTGTCTTTCATGTAATCGCTCATGGAGTTGAATTTGGTTTTCATGATGGCCATTTGCTCCATGGCTTTCTCACGCGACATGGCCAGCGCCTCTTCCAGTGCCCAGATTTGCTCGGTCAACTGAACCATTTGTTCGGATTCAAGTTTCTGTGCATCCATCAGATCGAAAAATGACTGGGAGAGGTTCTGATTGTCCAGTTTCAGGGCTTCAATTTCCTGTTGAAGAACGTTATTTTCATGCTTCAATTCGCCAAACTTCAGTTCGGCGGTAACGAGCAGTTTCTGTAAATCGTCTTCTGAAGAAGTCATGGAGAATTGAACCTGTCGTGAGTGGATTCGTATCATCTATTAAGTAGGATGATAGCCGGTTAAATCAATCAGTTAAAATGTTATCTTTCAAATGAAAAAAGGACCAGCCGGTTAAGGCTGATCCTTTTGTCGTTTGGTCGGAGCGAAAGGATTTGAACCTTCGACCCCTACACCCCCAGTGTAGTGCGCTACCAGGCTGCGCCACGCTCCGAAAATAGTCTTTCACACCCTTCGGCGGAGGCCGCACTATAAGGGGGAGCGCGGCTCGGTGCAACGGGGCAAATGCGATGATTTTAGTTAATTAATGCGCGAAGCTCTTGCAGTTCGCCGAGGATGGATTTCAGTTCCAGGCGGAATTCTGCTGTATTTTCTGCTGCATTTTCAGGACTTTTGACAACCGCCCTCTCGGGATCCCCCTTCAAGGCTTCTTTACCGCCTTCCTTGAAAAGTTTTTGCACACCTTTGATGGT
>CBFDEA010000194.1:0-4781 GCA_965603695.1 uncultured Rhodospirillaceae bacterium
GATTTCGATGATGATGTCACGGTCACCGGTGGAGTTGGCGACGACAAGATTGTCCTCAAAGGTGATTATGACGACGACGTCACTGTCGCGGGCGGTGTTGGCGATGATTATATCAAACTTTCCGGCGATTTTGACGATGATGTCACGCTTACGGGCGGTGCTGGCGACGACACCATGAAGCTCTATGGCGAATATGACGATGATGTCACGCTTACGGGCGGGGCTGGCGACGACACCATGAAGCTCTACGGCGAGTATGACGACGATGTCACTGTCGATGGTGGTGTCGGCGATGATACGATCAAGCTTGCTGGCGAATTTGACGATGATGTCTCAGTCATCGGTGGAGCTGGCAACGATACCATTACGCTGAGTGGTGATTTTGACGATGATGTCTCAGTCACAGGCGGTGACGGTAATGACACCATTACGTTGTCCGGAGATTTTGATGATGACGCCACTGTCTCAGGCGGTGCCGGCGACGACACCATTACGGTGACTGGTGATTTTGGCCGCCATGACGAAGTGGAAATGGATGGCGGTGCCGGTAACGACACCATGATCGGTGGTTCCGGTGATGATACCCTGACCGGCGGTACCGGCGACGATACCCTGACTGGCGGTGCTGGCGACGATAATCTGTGGGGCGGCGACGGCAGCGATACATTTGTCTTCCATGAAGGCGACGGGTCGGACACCATCAACGACTTTGGCATCGGCGATACCATGGTCTTCGAAGGGACCTGGTTCGATGAGGGCACGGTTACTCAGGATGGTGACGACGCGGTCGTTACCTTCGGTAGCGGTGACGATGAGGTCAAGGTCAAGGTCAAGGATACCGATGCCGATAACCTGAAGCTGGAAACCAATCAGGACGGTGGTTATTCCATCACCCAGATTGATGCCGATACCGGCGGCGGCGACATTCAGTAGAACTACCAGGGGCGGTGGCGAAGGCTACCGCCCCTTTACTTTGCCCATCGCCATGGCCTCGAAAGCCTCGGATATCTTGTTCAGGTGCGGGGTCAGGTAGGGCAGGGCTTCGGCATGAACGAAGCTGTGGCGCATAGCCGGGTTCAATTCGAAGATGAGTATTGAATTGTCGTCCATGATGGTGAAGTCGATACCGTAGAAATCCAGCTTTATGATACGATGCAGGCTTTCGAGATGGCGACGGTTTTCGGGCCCTATATAGGCCGTGAAGTCTTCCAGAAAACTTTTTTCCTCGTCCTGCATCCAGGTGTTTTGCTTCATCAGGGTCTTGCGGTTGCCGCCGTGGACGTTCCACACGGCATCGATATGGCAGACTGCGGGGTAGAGATTGCCGTCGATACAGAACAATCTTAATTTCCTGTAGTAGTTCTCGCGGAACCGGCAATCGATGTAAGCAATGGCGTAGAATTCGTCGCCTTCGGTGGTCTCGAGATAATCTGCGATGTCGCCGGGTGCCATGATCTTGCGGGTGCTGACGGCGGATTGGGTTCCGACCCGGCGCATGATGATCGGGAACGTAATCGCGGATTCCGCAATAACACCGGAAATATTCTGCCGCTCCGCCCGCAGGGTCATGGGGAAGGTGATGCCCTGGCACCCATGAAGGCGCGCATAATTGCCATTTCGGGTCGTCTGCAAAACATCTTGCGGGGCGTTGATGACAGGCGCGTGGGGGTTTTCTCGTAAATACCGCGACAGGGTCTCAAGAGAGCGGGGCTCGCGGTCGGGGCAGGCGATGGTGTTGACGATCAGATCGTGGGGCGGCAGGCAGGCGGCGTCCGATAGCAGGTTGTCTCCGCTAATGTGGTAATGGTGTTTGGTGAATTTTTGCCGCCGCAGAAGTTCGCTGGTGAGAAAATGACCGCCGGAAATTTTGATATTATAATTTTCGTTGAGACGAAAACGGCAATCCTCCAGGCCGAAAAACACAAGCGCACTGGCAAGCGGCTCCCTTGAGCAAATTTCGCTGTAGAAGGGACGGTGGGAAATACCGTCAAGCAGGGTATTTCGGTCTCATCGTATTTTTCTATGGATTCCTCGATGGCTGAAAGGGCGATGAAAGCATCGATGTAGTCGGGTTGCAGGTCCACAGCCTTGCGCAGGCTGCTCGCGGCTTTGTCCAGTTTACCCTTCTGCCGCAAGGTGTCTCCCAGGCAATAATGAAGCAAGGCAACGCCATCATCGATGGCGATGGCGCGGGTATAGCATGCCTGGGCCCGGTCTAACTTGCCCATGCGTCGGAAGGTGTTGCCGAGATTGCCGTGAGGGCGCCAGTCATCAGGGTTGATGGCGATGGCGCGGCGATAACAGGCGACGGCCTGATTAAACTTGCCTTGTCCGCTAAGGGCGGAGCCGAGATTGCACAGCAATTCGTTATCACCGGATCGTTCAAGAAGAACTTTCCAGTAGTGAACCTCGGCCTCGGCTAATTTCCCCTGTCTATGGAAGGCAAGGGCGGCGTCCCATGTCTCGCGGGATGTATCGTTGGTCGGGCCGTTAGGAGGTTTTTCCAAAATCCGCCCATTTTTCAGCGCCACCCCGATTGTCGAGATAATTAATCAGGGCCGAGACCGGCTTGCGATCGAAACGGCTGCCATTTTGCAGCATTAACTGGGACACGGCGACGTCGAAAGAAACCGGTGTCTCGCTGCTGCGCGGATTAACCAGGCCGATAAATGCCGCGGCAACGGCAAGGATGCGCGCCGGGTGCAGGATTTCATCTTCTTTCATACCTTGTGGCCCCGAACCGTCCCAGAATTCACCGGTTTGCGAGATCGTCTCGACGACCGGTCCCTGGAATTCGACGCCTGTCAAAAGCTCGACACTGTCCTTGTAGCAGTTGTCGAACAGGGCCTGCTCGTCGGCGCTTAAGGGGTCGCTTTTGGCAAGCACGTCGTTGGCTATGAAGACGCGGCCAAGATTGATCAGCGAACCCGCTATATCGACGGTTTTGACTTCATCGTCGGACACTTCCATTTCGCGGGCGATGGCGCAGGCAACTTCGGAAATATGGGCCGACTGATGCGTCGTGTTGGGGTCGCGGCGTTCGACGACACCGATCAAGGCATTGATCAATTGCCGCATCATCATGTCGCTCTTACGGCGCTCCATGGTGTATTGGGTGATGTCGTCCATGACCATCAGAACGCCCGGCGGATAGTCGCGGTCGCCACGCAGCGGAATGTGATCGGTTTTAAAGACTTCCAGTTCGTCGCCCTCGCCGAAGGTGTGAACATGGGACTGGCGTTCGGCTTCAGTGTCATCGGAATGGGCGAAACTGTCGAGAATGGCTTCGTTGATTTTGCCGTAAAACCCGCCTTTGACCGGACCCATGATGGAAGCCATAGTCTTGCCGCGCAGATCATCGGCGGAAATTCCCGCAGCCCGCGCCGCCGGTGCGTTGGCGAAGGTATATTTTGTGTCGCCGTTAACGGCAAAAATTTCAGTCGGTTGGGAGTTGGTGACCAGGTTCATGAACTTGGTCATGTTCTCGAAGCGCTCTGCGGCAATACGAGATTTCTCGGCGGCTTCCTGGGCCCGGATCGAACTGCCGTGTCGCCAGACGGCGATGATGGCGATGGTGACACCGACGATAATCAGGACGAAGACGGTAAGGATCGTCTTCAGGCGGGTTTCGGTTCCCGACAGAGCCTCGGCGCGGGCGATCTTGCGGACCAGCACCCACGGCAGTTCAGCCAGTGGCCGCGATGTGACCAAAACCTCGGTGCCGGCATAATCCATGGCCATGGTGAATCCGCCGGGTTTCTCAAGCGCGTAGACTGCCGCAAGATTGGGTGTCTCCAAGGCGAAAGAGCGTTTCAGGGGCAGCGTCCCATCGGCCAGCGGCGACAGGTATTCGACGGTCGCTCCGGTTTTACGGACGAAATAAGTCTCGGCGGTTTTGGATTCTTCGCCGGGCTGCTTGAGGCGGTCGAAAAGAGTTTTGTCGATTGTGCGGATACCGACGACGGCACCGATACCCTGCGCCCCTTGATCGGACTGGATGCCGTAAACGGGGAGGGCGAAGCCGATAGTCGGGAGGTTGCTGGCGCCCATGAAAACATCGATCAGGGCCGGTTCACCGTTGAGTGCTTTGGCCACGGCGGTGCGAATTTTTCCGGAAATGGGCGGCATCCCCGGCGAGCTGACAATCGGTCTGCCATCGGCATCGACCAAACCCAGACCGGCGACCCCGGCACGTTCGACATTGGCGTTGACTTCTGCCTGTTCTTCGGGCGGTTTGAAACCACTGCGATCTGAGGTGGCGACCAGAAGGTTGCGCAGATACCCGGCCTGCGCGGCTTCATCGGTGACGCCTTCCTTATCGCCTTCGCTCATTGCCAATTCATCCATGTAGATTTGCAGCGAGGCGTTTTCGGACAATTCGCGAATGACGGCGAAATTAGCATCAACCCATTCATTGACGGCGGCGACACGGCTGTCGGCGACGATGCCCAAGCGCACTTGCCATTCCAACAAGGCGCGTTGACGTTCTTGTTCGACGAAAGAGAAGGTGAAGTAGACGGCGGCGGCCATAACGGCGACCATGCCGACGCCGATGCCAAGGGCAACCTTGTTCACTCTTCTGGGGGTTTTAGCCTCAGGACTAGCTGTTTCCGCCATTTTTCCCTCCCTTTGATTAACTATCTGGATTCTTGCGACTTCAACGTCCGGACGCAAGGGGGAATTGCGTTTTTATCTGTTTTGGCTGCTTTCACAATGCCTTGAGGGTGATGGGAACGGCTTGCCGCAATGTCTGATAAGGCCGTATAATTGCAAGGCGTATT
>CBFDEA010000195.1:0-4746 GCA_965603695.1 uncultured Rhodospirillaceae bacterium
AGCCTGTTTCAGAATAGTTGCAGCTATTTGCTGACTATATTAAGGCTCGATTTCGCCCGGTAGGGGTCGGCCATTTTAGTGAATTTCCAGACGGCGGTGAAAAATTCCTCGGTGCCGTTTTTACGGCAGTAGCTTTCGATCCACTTCATTGCGCGTTCGACGCTGGTACGGCCTAGCAAATCAGCCGTTGAAGGATCCTGGAGGTTGAAAGCGGTCGCGAAACCCATCAGCCATTGGCGAAAGGTCGCGTCGTAGGGGCCGACAGGAGAATCCGGAAATTCACGGGCCTCGACATCACTGGCGCACGACAGGGCACCGAGGCCCCAATTTTTGAACGACGCCTGTTCGTTGATCAATATCCCATTGTGCTTTTGATTATTTGCAGAAGAAAGTTCATCAGAAAATGATCCGCCGGGGGCGAATACGAGCAGAAAAAGGATAGCAAATAGACGTAGCATCGATGAAATTCCCAGGAGTAACAATTAGATTCACTACGGACGTTACGTTGCTAACAGTTACCAAAATGTTACTAAGTGTCAGATATTCAACAATGAATCCATTTCAGCCCTGGTTCTGGCCAAAATTCCAGTGACTCCTGTTTGAGGCAATGCGACACTGCTGAAATATTGGAGGGGCCGAGCGGAAGGCCGTTTAAGACTGGGAAATGTGATGAAGCGGATCGTGCTTCTTGTTTTCATTGTAGCCATTTGTTTAGTCGCGCCCGTCGGCAAGGCGGCGCTCGCAGCTGAATCCGCTAGCGTCTATTTGGTAATCTTGCGCTCGCCGCCGAACCGTCACGTCATTGCCATGGATAGTATGGCAGCATGTCGCCGGGCGGCGGAATTTTCAAAAGCAAAATGCGTTTCCAGCCTGCCCCGGTTGCCCGACAGCTCGACCGGGGTCCTGCGTTCGGCAGATTGGTCGCCTGGACATTTTGCCCGTGCTTCCGCGACGGCCCCGAACCCGGTTCTATACGGCAAGGATTTCGGCCCCGTTTTTCTGGTCGTCAGGCAATCACCGCCGAACCGTCACGTTATTGCCATGGCCAGTATGAATAAGTGCCTGGAAGCAGCGGCTTTTACGTCGGCCAAGTGTCTGGATAAATTGCCCAAGCTACCGGATTCTTCGACCGGCCAATTCCGTTCCCTGGCGCAATCTCCTTAAATAGCCACAGTCATCGGTCATTATGACGCCAACAGCGCCTCGACCGAATCCCAGGACTCATCATCTGAAACGTCGCAGTGAAACTTGGCCTCGGATTGCAGGGCTTGCTCTAACAACAGCAGATATTCGCGGGCCGGAATTTCAATAGCGCCGAAGCTTTTCAGGTGTTCGGTGACGAACTGGGTGTCGAGGAGTTGCATTTTGCAATGCCTGAGGCGCGCGACAAGGTGGACGAGGGCGACCTTCGAGGCATCGGTGGCGTGCGAGAACATGCTCTCGCCACAAAATGCGCCGTTCAAGGAGACCCCATAGAGCCCGCCAACCAATTTTCCATCCAATCGACATTCGACACTGTGGGCCAAGTCCAGCCTGTGCAGCTCGGTGTAGGCCTCAATAATCTGGTCGTTGATCCAGGTTCCTTGATCGGGCCTGGGCGTTTCGGCGCAGGCGTTGATCACGGCGGCGAAGTCGCTATCGAAGTCGACGCTGAAACGCCGCCGTCTTACTATCTTTTTCAGGCTCCGGGTGACGTGAAAGCCCGCCAGCGGCAAAATCCCACGCTCCGGCGGGTCGACCCAAAAGATCGACGGGTCATGACGCGATTCCGACATCGGAAAAATACCGCTGGCATATGCGCGAACCAGTAATTCAGGGCTTAATAAATGCGGTCCTGGTGTGACGGCTGACATCGCTTAATCGTCGAGGCTGACAAATTTTTCCAGCCAATGAATGTCGTAGTCGCCGTTGACGAAATCGACTTCCGACATCAGCTTTTGATGCAGCGGGATCGAGGTGTCGATGCCGTCGATGACGTATTCGGCAAGTGAGCGCCTGAGGCGCATCAGGCATTCGTTGCGGTTGGTCCCGTGGACGATCAGCTTGGCGATCATCGAATCATAGTGAGGCGGCACGGTGTAGCCTGAATAAAGCGCCGAATCGACGCGCACGCCAAGGCCGCCAGGGGCGTGGTAATCGCCGATGGTGCCCGGTGATGGCATGAAGGTTTCGGGGTGTTCGGCATTGATCCGGCATTCGATGGCATGGCCGGAAAAACGCACATCGTCCTGGGTGTAACCAAGCGGCGCTCCGGCGGCGATCCGGACCATCTCGCGAACGATATCGAGCCCGGTAATCATTTCTGTGATCGGGTGTTCGACTTGCAGGCGGGTGTTCATCTCGATGAAATAGAATTCCCCGTTCTCATAGAGAAATTCAATGGTCCCGGCGCTGCGGTAGCCAATTTTCCTGACGGCCTCGGCGGCGATGTTGCCGATTTTCTGACGCGCATCTTCGTTCAGTGCGGGCGAGGGGGCTTCTTCCAGGATTTTCTGGTGGCGGCGTTGCAGCGAGCAATCACGCTCGCCGAGATGGACGACATTGCCGAAGCCGTCGGCGAGTACCTGAATTTCGATATGACGTGGTTTTTCCAGATATTTTTCCAGATAAACCTCGCCGTTGCCAAACGCGGTTAAGGCCTCGTGCTTTGCCGCCTTGATGGCGTCTGGCAGTTCCTCAGCCGTTTTGGCCAGTCGCATGCCACGACCGCCGCCGCCGGCACTGGCCTTGATCAAGACCGGGTAGCCGATGTCCGCTGCGATGGAAAGCGCTTCGGCTTCATTTTCGACCGCACCGTCGGATCCGGGGACGACCGGAATCCCGGCCTCCATCACCGCTTGCTTGGCGGCGATCTTGTCGCCCATCAGGGTGATGTGTTCGGGCTTGGGGCCAATGAAGGTAAAGCCGTGTTCTTCGACCATGGTCGCGAAAGAGGCATTTTCCGACAGGAAACCGTAACCGGGATGAATCGCGTCGGCGTTGGAAATGGCGGCGGCTGTCAGGATTGCCGGGACGCTGAGATAGCTGTCCTTGGCCGCTGGCGGGCCGATGCAAATGCTTTCGTCGGCAAGGCGCACATGCATCGCCGTTTCATCGGCGGTCGAATGGACGGCGACGGTGCGGATGCCCATTTCCATGCAGGCACGCTGGATTCGCAGGGCTATTTCGCCGCGGTTGGCGATGAGAACTTTTTCAAACATGGAAGCTTTACTCGATAATCATCAGGGGTTCGCCAAATTCGACCGGCGTTCCGCTGTCGATGAAAATGCGCGTCACCTTGCCAGCCTTGGCCGCCTTGATCGGATTGAAGACCTTCATCGCCTCGATCAGAAGCAGCGTGTCGCCGACGTCAACCTGATCGCCGATCTTAACGAACGCCGGGGTTTCGGGGTCGGCGGATGTATAGGCGGTGCCGACCATCGGCGAGACGACGACGCCGGGGTGGTCGGCATGGGCGTGCTCATCAGTGGCGGGGGCTGCGGATTCGACTGCGACAGGGGCGGCGACGGCGGCAACAGGGGCGGCACTAACACTTGCGACACCACCCTTGGCGACACGCAGGTGCCAATCTTCGGTGCCGTACTCGATCTCGCTTAAGCCGGTCTCGTCGAGCAATCCGGCCAGTTGGCGCACAAGGTCGGAGTCGATCTTGGATTTATTTGGTTTTTTATCTGCCATGGTTTCAGTCTATCAGCCTTTAAATTTAATCAACTATGATTTGTTGAGGATTCTTGCCGCCGCATCAAGGGCCATTTCGTAGCCATAACCGCCGAAGCCGCAAATCATGCCGACGGCGGCCTTCGAAACGTATGAATGATGGCGGAATTCCTCGCGTTGGTGAATGTTCGACAGGTGGACCTCGATAACCGGAAGGTCGCACGCCATCAGCGCGTCAAGCAAGGCCACCGATGTATGGGTATAGGCTCCGGCGTTGACGATGATAAGGTCGGCCTCTGTACGCGCCTGCTGCACCCAGTCAACCAGTTCGCCCTCCGTATTGGTCTGCCGGAAGGTGACGCTGAGGCCAAGGGCTTCGGCCCGCGCACTCGATTTGGCCTCGATAGTGGCGAGGGTCTCATGGCCGTAAATATCGGGCTCACGGGTGCCCAGCATATTCAGGTTCGGGCCGTTCAGGATCAGTATTCTTGAGGACATTTTCGGTTCTTAGAATCGGTGGCAGGGATGGCTTTTTATAGCATGGGCGATAAACACTTTGAAAATGATTTCCGGGCAAGCCATAACAGGGTTACCTCCACAAGATAATGGAAACGTCATGCAGATAACAATCAATGGTCAGGCCAAAAGCTTCGAGACGGCCCTAAATGTCGAGCAGTTGCTAGGTGAAATGGGCCTCGATCACCGTAAAGTCGCCGTCGAGCGCAATCTTGAGATTGTCCCTAAGTCGCGCTATGGGGAAACCGCGCTGAGCGAAGGCGACAAGCTGGAAATCGTCCACTTTATCGGCGGCGGCGCACCCGAGGACGACGATCCGCTGGTTATTGACGGCAGGAAACTCGGCTCACGGCTGATTATCGGCACCGGCAAATACAAAGATTATGAACAGAATCGCCTGGCCCTGGAGGCCTCGGGTGCTGAAATGGTCACCGTCGCGGTCCGGCGGGTCAACCTGACCGATCCCAATGCGCCGATGCTGATGGATTCCATTGACCCTAAGAAATACATCTACCTGCCCAACACGGCCGGTTGTTTCACCAAGGACGACGCGCTCCGGACTTTGCGTCTGGC
>CBFDEA010000196.1:0-4739 GCA_965603695.1 uncultured Rhodospirillaceae bacterium
GGGCTTAAAACCTTGTTTCCATAAATCTGCCTAACATCTTGGAAAAATTGATTTTTATGTTGGTTTGCCCGGCCTCAATTGATAATTTTCAACACACTGATAATTGTCGCATCCCTTGGGGTAGTCTGGGGGCGCACGGATGGAGATAGTTAACCGATGCTGGCTTTTCGGCCCATCGCGCTTATGCTTGCACTACTGACTCTGTCTTCGTGCGCCTACGGCCCGGATAATTCCGTCTTTGGCGGGGGCCGCTGCGTAACGGATTCCGCCAAGTATTTGCAAGGGGTTGATTGGCACAAAGCCACGAAACTTAACCTCAGAATCCGCCAGGACGATTTCCTTCCGTCCTATTTGGGCCTGCTTCAGAACAGGCCCTATGTTCTGACCATAGAAAATGCCGACGATACAAATCACTCCTTTCGGGCCATGGAATTTTTTCGCGCCGTCGCCGTCGCCGGTGTGCGGATCGATGGTGGAGAGTTCGAGCAGACGCCTTGCCTGAAAGGCGTTTCGATCCCGGCGGGCAAGGTAACGGAAATTCGCCTTGTCGCGATCCGTGACGGCTCATATGAATTTGATGATAACGCCCTGATGTTCTCATTGGCGATGATTGGCAGCGCCGGGGGATTTATCACCATCGAGCCGCCCCGGGTGCTGCTTGAAAGCCCGCTTGATCACTTGAAGTTGTTTGTAAGCAAGCCCATCGAGGCCGAGCCGCAAGAGAGCCAGCCGACAGGCCTGTTCGACGATCAGGAAGAAACGCCGGCACCCGCGCCGGGCGGGCTGTTCGATGATCAAGAGGAACCACCAAGCCAGCCCTCTGGCGGCCTGTTTGATGACCCGGCGCCCGAGCAACCCATTAATGGGTCGCCATCCGTTCCCGTTGAAACCGTGCCGGAACCCGGCGAGAGCCTGTTCGGTGAGCCGTCTTTGACCCCGCCTGCGGAGCAACCAGAAGCGCCGCTCGTCGATGCGCCAGTTCAGGAAGACCCGACTGAAAGCCTGTTCAATGAGCCGTCTTTGACCCCGCCTGCGGAGCAACCAGAAGCGCCGCTCGTCGATACGCCAGCACAGGAAGACCCGACTGAAAGCCTGTTCAATGAGCCGTCTTTGACCCCGCCTGTGGAACAACCCGATGCGCCGCTCGTCGAAGCGCCCTTTGATAGCGAAACCGATATGATGATGGAGGAAGCCCCCATCGTTGAGAGTGTTCCGGAAATTCCTGAAAAGATAGCGCCCGACGAGGAAGAAGTATTGTTCGTCGATGAAGAAGAAATGTTCGTGGAGGAAGCTCCACAGGTCCCGCTAGCGCCGGTGGCTTTGCCCGACGACAGCGAGCGCCTGGAAGGCCCACCCGCCGATATTTTCTCGGACCCGCCCGACGTTGTTAATTCAGGCCCCGGCTCCGGTGGTGCCGCCGGAGACGATCAGTTCGACGGTTCGGGCTGAGATTTAGGTTTTTTTCCTTGAGAGCGGGCGCGGAATCAATTGACCGACCGCCCTAGTGAACTGCTATAATGCTGGTGGGAGATCGGCGGCGGACGAACTGCTCGCCAACCCGGTCAGATCCGGAAGGAAGCAGCCGTAACGAGATTCGGTTCGGGTCGTTTGTCCGGTCTCCCACCTTAACGAAAAAATACATCGCTTATGACCGATCAGATGACACCCCAACAGCCTGACGAATATACGGTCCTTGCCCGCAAGTACCGCCCGACCTCGTTCGAAGGGCTGATCGGCCAAGAAGCGATGGTGCGGACCCTGAGCAACGCCATTGCCTCTGGTCGCTTGGCCCACGCCTTCGTGCTGACCGGTGTGCGCGGTATCGGTAAGACGACGACGGCGCGGATCATTGCCCGCGTCCTCAATTGCATCGGTGAAGACGGAAACGGCGGCCCGACGGTAAGCCCCTGTGGGGTTTGCGAACATTGCAAGGCGATTGCCGAAGACCGTCATGTCGATGTTCTGGAAATGGATGCCGCCAGCCGCACCGGTGTCGATGACATTCGCGAATTGATAGAAAGCGTGCGCTACCGTCCGACCTCGGCCCGCTACAAGATCTACATCATCGATGAAGTGCACATGCTCTCGAAGAATGCCTTCAACGCCTTGCTTAAGACGCTGGAAGAGCCGCCGGAGCATGTCAAATTTATTTTCGCGACGACGGAAATCCGTAAAATTCCGGTCACCGTCTTAAGTCGCTGCCAACGCTTCGATTTAAGGCGCGTCGATACGGAGACCCTGGCCAGCCATTTCAGCGCCATCGCCCAAAAGGAAGGGGCGCAGATCAGTGAAACGGCTTTAAGCCTGATCGCCAGGGCCGCCGATGGTTCGGTCCGCGACGGCTTGAGCCTGCTCGACCAGGCCATCGCCCACGGCTCGGGCGAAGTCAACGAGCAACAGGTCAGGGATATGCTGGGCCTGGCCGATCGCTCGCAAACCTTCGATTTGTTGGAGTCGGTGCTGCAAGGCGATATCGCCCCGGCCTTGCAGCGTTTCGAACAGCTCTACCGGGAAGGCGCCGACCCGGCCAGCGTCATCGAGGACCTGCTCGACATTACCCATTGGCTGACCCGTATCAAGATCACCCCGTCGGTCGCCGATGATCCCTCCGTTCCGGAAATTGAACGGGTGGGCGGCAGCAAGATGGCCGAAAAATTGTCCATGGCGGCGGTCGCCCGCACCTGGCAGATGCTGCTTAAGGGGCTGAGCGAGGTCAGGATCGCGCCGTCGCCTGTGCAAGCGGCAGAAATGGTCCTGGTGCGTCTGGCTTACGTAACCGATATGCCGACTCCGGCCGAAGCCCTGAAGGCGATGGATGGTGCGGATGGCAAAGCGCCATCGACACAAGCGCCAGCGTCTCAGCCCACCCCCGCCGCGGCGACTTCCCTGAATCCGGTGATGCCTTCACAAACCCCGTCGGAACAGCCGCGCGCGGCGCTGGCCGGTGGCGATCAGGCCCAGGCCCTGCGCCAAGCCCCGCAGCCAGAGTTCGAAGCGGACCCTGTCGTCGAGCCGGTTAGTGAAGGGCTGCCCGCAGACCCCGAGAACCTGGAGCAAGTGGCCGAACTCGCCGATATCAAACGCGAAGCGATCCTGCGCGCCAATATTATCAACAACGTGCATCTGGTTCATTTCGAGCCGGGCCGCATCGAAGTCGGCCTCGGCGAACATGCAAAGCGCGAATTGCCTTATGAAATGGCCAAGTTCTTAAGCGAGAATACTTCAAGGCGTTGGGTCGTTACCGTCTCCAACGAGGCCGGTGCGCCAACCCTGCAACAACAACGCGCCGCCGTCGCCGCCACGCAGCGGGCCCGCCTCGCCGAAGATCCATTGGTCAAGGCGGTGCTCGAAACCTTCCCCGGCGCGACAATTGACGACGCGCAATAAACAGCCATTCCACCAACCCAGCAGGTTTTCATGATCGAGCTTTATTACTCTCCCGGTAACGCCAACCTGGCCCCGCATTTCATCCTTGAAGACTTAGGTATCGACTTTCGGCTCAAGCTTCTGGACCGCGCGATCAAGGCTCACAAGGCACCCGAATATTTGAAACTGAACCCGTTTGGACGCATTCCGGCCCTGAGCGATGGTGATTTTGTGTTGTTTGAAGCGGCGGCTATTTGCCTGTATCTGGTTGACGGCCATCCGGATTGCGGCCTCGCCCCGGCCTTGGGAACACAGCAGCGCGCACACTTTTACAAGTGGCTGATGTTCCTGACCAACACCATCCAACCCGACATCATGGCCTACTATTACCCGGAACGTTACACCACGGATGGCGCAGGGACAGCCGCCGTCAAGGACGCTGCCGAACAGCGTCTGACCGGATTCTACGGCCAGCTCGACGATCATCTGGGCGAAACAGGGCCTTATCTTCTCGGTGAAACCTTCAGCGCCGCCGATTATTATTTGTTGATGGTCGCGCGTTGGGGCCGACCGCTTAAGAACCCGCCACGGGACATGAAACACTTAGGCAAGACCCTGGAACTGATCTGTGAACGCGCCCCGGTTCAGCGCGCCTTCGCCAGCGAAGGCATCGATCCACCCTACGTCTGAGCCATTTCAGGAGAATTGCCATGTCATCTGGCAAGGAACATCATTATTTAGTCGGGCTCACATGGACGGGCAATACCGGCACCGGCACATCCAACTACGCGGCGTTCTCACGCGATCATGAGCTGATCTGTGATGGCAAACCGGCGATTTCGGGGTCGTCCGATCCGGCTTTTCGCGGCGACGCGGCGCGCTGGAACCCGGAAGACCTGTTGGTTGCGTCGGTCGCGGCCTGTCACAAACTGTGGTATCTGCACCTTTGTGCCGTCGCCGGTGTCGTCGTCGTGGCTTACGTCGATGAGGCCGAAGGGGTGATGGTCGAGGACGCCCAAAAGGGTGGTTTCTTCTCCAAGATTGTGTTGCGGCCAAAGGTCACGATCACGGCGGACAGCGACCCCGAAAAGGCGGCAAGTCTGCACCAGCAGGCCCATGAAAAGTGCTTCATTGCCAATTCCGTAAACTTCCCGGTGACCCACGAAGAAACGATTGTTGTGCAGGCTTAAATAAGGCGCTTCAAAGCATGAACGAATTGTTCGAGGCCGCGCCCCAGGCCTCGAGAAATTCGGCGAGATGCGGCCGGGTCTCGCCTTCGGCCTCGATCAAGGCGACGATGTCGGCGACGGCCAGGTTGTAGCTCTCCGTGCTCATGGTTCCCCGGTGCTGCATCAGGCGCAGGTAGACCAGAT
>CBFDEA010000197.1:0-4734 GCA_965603695.1 uncultured Rhodospirillaceae bacterium
AGGACGGTGATGCCAACCCAGGCCTTCGCGCATACCCTGAATTTCCACGTCGCCCAGCGGCGCACCGTGGGTGTCATGGGTGCCGGCCTTGGTCGGTGCGCCATAACCGATCACCGTCTTGCAAGCGATCAGTGACGGTTTGTCCGATTTCTGCGCCTTGGCGATGGCCCGCTTGATAGCGGCGGGGTCGTGACCGTCGATGGCCTGGGTATCCCAGTTGGACGCCTCGAAGCGTTTGCACTGATCGTCGGACGTAGTCATGTTGGTGCTGCCGTCGATGCAGATTTCGTTGTCATCCCACATCACGATAAGTTTGCTGAGTTTCAGGTGGCCGGCTATGGAAATGGCTTCCTGACTGATTCCTTCCATCAGGCAACCGTCACCGGCAATGGTGTAGGTATAATGATCGACGGCTCTTTTGCCATGGCGTTCACCCAACATTTTTTCGGCCAGCGCCATGCCTACGGCGGTGGTGATACCCTGACCAAGCGGCCCGGTCGTCGTCTCGACGCCGTCAATATGACCGTATTCAGGATGACCCGCGGTCTTCGCACCCAACTGGCGGAAATTCTTGATGTCCTTGAGGGTGACTTTATAGCCGGCCAGATAGAGCAGCGAATACATCAGCATCGAACCGTGTCCGGCGGACAGCACGAAGCGGTCGCGGTCGAGCCAGTTGGAGGCCTTGGGATCGAATTTCAAAAACTTGGTGAATAACACCGTGGCGACATCGGCCATACCCATCGGCATGCCCGGATGGCCGGACTTGGCGGCCTGAACGGCATCAACGGAAAGAAAGCGAATGGCATTGGCCATTTGGTTGTGGGTAGCGGTCATTTTTAAAATTCTCCCTGACGTTAGTTTCTAAATAGCGTGATGGCCGAGCGCCGCCTTGACGACATGATAAGTAATCATCAATTGCGACAGGGCCAGTGGATGGCTGAGAGTTCGGTTGTTTTCCTCGTCGGTAAAGGTGCCGACACTTTGTCTTAAGTGCTGGGCCTCGGGTATTAAATTCCACAGTAGATTTTCCATTGCGTTGGCGCGCTCATTGTCAACGTTTCCGGCTATTTCAAGAACATCGACCGGCTTGCCGTCAATGTCGCGGGCCAACTCTAAGCGTAACCCCTTCTTCGCCCCGGCTTCCAGGATCGGTGAGAGATCGGGATGCGGCAGGGTCGGACGCAAGGTATGGCGGACATTAAGATGGGCCCCGGTTTCATCGGCACGGTCTTCGGGGGGATAAAAACTGACAACCATATCGGCGAAGGTGCGTTGCGGCTGAACAAAGTCTATCCGGTCATTATCGCGCCGCGAAAGGGAAGCCTTGACTTCGTCTTCGCTATAGCCGCGCTCCATACAATCGCGACGGGTTTTCCATTTGACCCGAAGTTCTTCATTGGGTTCCGTGTAAACCTTGACGTCATAGGCATCGCGCATGGAGCGGGTCGAATAACCGAGCAGCCCTTCCATGATGATAAACTCGCGCGGCTCGACGTAAACAGGGCGGCCCAGCGTCCCCGTGGTGTGATTGTAGAAGGGTTTAAGGATCGGCTTGCCGGCCTTAAGCTGCTGCACATGCTGCTCGAGGATATCGATGTAATTGCATTTTGGATTGAGGGCGGAAAGACCGTTTTCGGTGCGCTGCGCCCGATCGAAGCAGTGATAGTCATCGGTACAGATGATGACGACCTTGTCGGGTCCCAGAATATTGGCGATGCCGTCGGAAAGCGTCGTCTTACCGCTGGCGGAATCGCCAACGATGCCAAGAATAATCGGACGGTCTACGTTCTTAAACGGCATCATTACGAAATCCGGATTACCTGAAAGACAATTCAACACGTTCATAATGCTGGGTTTACGGGCCATGGAGAACACCCCCTAGGGGGGTGGTTAAAACTCTTTTGGGTGGGTACCTACCCCCTACTTTGGACCGGGTAAGCCTGGCATTAGTAATCGGGTTTATGGGCGCGCAGGTAGCAAGCGACCGCCTGGGCCCGGTTTTTGACGCTCAGCTTGCCATATAAATTCTTCAAGTGAAACTTGACGGTGTTCAGGGAAATGCTCAGTTCCTGGGCAATTTGAATATTTGTATGGCCTTCCGAAAGGGCGATCAGCAACTCCTGCTCGCGGCCGGTCAGCAGACCGAAAGGATCGTTACCCGGTTTACTCATGTCCATGAACGGGAACACCATGCGGCCTTCGGAAACCGCCAGGATGGTCTCGATCAAGCTTTCCGTGCTTTCACTTTTAGGACAAAACCCGGCCCCGCCCAGTTGCATCACCTGGCGCGGAACATCGGGGGCACCGTTACCGGTATAGACAATGATTCTGGGTCGTGGGCTCGGCATCTCGGCCATTTTTTTCAAGACGCCGCGGCCATCAAGATAAGGCATGTCCCAGCCGATGATGCCGACATCGAATCGCATCCGTTCAATGG
Organism: uncultured Rhodospirillaceae bacterium; assembly: GCA_965603695.1. Lineage (GTDB taxonomy): Bacteria > Pseudomonadota > Alphaproteobacteria > Rhodospirillales > JABHCV01 > JACNJU01. The sequence goes on from CBFDEA010000197.1 coordinate 2,441, forward strand.
CTTCAAGGAAGCGCTCGCCATCGGCGGCCGTGGCGATCAGGGCAAAACGATCATCGCCGTCAAGCAAGGCCGCCAGCCCCCCTTGAATCAAAGGCGACTTGTCGGCAACGACGATATCGATAGTGTTGCTATCGGGCGAAGTCATTTTCGGTAACGTCCTGAAGTGTAAAAATCGATCACCGAACGGGTAGGCATCCTACCCTTTATTTACATATCCGGTGTGGCGTTTTTTTACAACTCAATACTTACGGGTAGGGTGGCTTTAAGAGAACATATCGCGGAAATGCTCTTCGGCCCACTCGAAAGCCTTACGGCCTTTGTCGGTATCGCGTTCGTTGATGGCGAAGTTCTCGAAATGAGCCCACTGGCCGCTGGCCGCATCGAAGCGGTACTTGCCATCGACCATGATCGCCTCGGCAGGGTCGGCATTGACCATTGAATAACAGACCGTATGCGGGCTTTCCCAAGGCACCTGTTGGCCCCGCGCACGGGCGGCAATGAGCTTGGCCACATAGACCCCTTCGGAGCGGGCCGTGCCGCCGCTTTTGGAAAACGGCATCGGGCGGCAGTCGCCAGCCGCATAAACATGGGCGTCGCCGTCGACATTATAGGTTAAAGGATCAATCGCCGCTTCCTTCTGGAGGCTTTTGCCATCGACGAGGCCAAGACGTTCGAGCAGCCGGGCGCCGCGAATACGCGGATAAATCGCCGCGTCATCGAAAGCCACATCGTCGAATTCCGTCGACAGGGTGCGAGCCTCCGGATCGACGCCGGTGATGGTGCTCGAGGGCATATACTCGATAATATCGCCGTATAGCTCATCGAACGCGGCCAGGAATCCTTCGGCCATGACCGCCGGGGAGTCGCGAGAATCAAGCAGCACCACCTTGCCCTTGATGTTGTCGCGCTTGAACACCGAAGCCATCAGGCAGGCCCGCTCGTAAGGTGTCGCCGAACAGCGGTAGATGCCCGGCGGGGCGGTCAAAAGGAACACCCCGCCTTTGAAGTTTTTCACCTTGTTGTGCAGGGTTACGTGTTCGGAGGCCGAGACGAAACCGGCCGGATAGCGCGTTTTAAGCAGTTGCTCCTGGGCCGGGTCTGTAACGCCGAAGGAGGCGTAGTCGTAATCCACCCCCGGGGCCAGCACCAGATCGTCATAGGCCAGCCAGCCCTGATCTGTGTAGATCTTCTTGGCCTGCCGGTCGAGATCAATCAGCGAGGCATTAAGATAGGCGTAATTGTTGTTGGTCGCGGCGTCCAGGTAACTGAACGTAATGGCTTCCAGGTTTACCATGCCCGCCAGCCACAAACCGCTGATCGGGTGGGAGACGAAAACCGCCCGGCGCTCGACCAGAACGACATCGAGGTCGGGGCCATGAACCTTAAGATACTTGGCGATGCTCAAGCCCGACCAGCCACCGCCGACGACGACGACCCTGTGCCCCTTAGCCGCAGGCAGGTCGACTTCGCGCGAGACGATTGAGGTCAGATTGGCTAAAGCGGGCGATGCCCCTGCCGCCTGCCCTGCCACACCAACGACACTAGCGGAGGCCACCCCCGCCGCCGTCAGTTTACCAAAATCCCGCCGTGTCAGTTTCGCCATTGCTCCATCCTGGTCTATAGGTGCCTAAAACAATCCAGTCCCTAAGCAATACCCGCTCGCCGCCCTCCAAACAAGTGTCAGAGCATTGCCGTCAGCTACATTAAACACAAAAACAATGTTCTTTTTAATAATTCAAAGTCAATTTGTGGGGATATATAATTACACCACAAAAATTATGCAATTTTATGTTTTAAATCAATCTGTTAGGAATCTATAATAAGGTGATACCCTTTGACTATACGTGCCGGAAACGACAAACGCTTAACGTCAAAAAATATCGGACTGGACCTATGTTTATGATTGTAAAAAAACCACTCCTTTGCCTTGTTCTTTCGTTTGTGTTTGTCGGGGCGCAATTGACGCTTCAGCAAATCAATCCGGCCCACGCCGACCAAAGTCTCTCCGCCGAACCTGTTCAGGTTGCCCAATCGGATGAGGAAAAGCCGAAGCCTCCTAAAGACGGCGGAGAAGAAGATCTTGGTGACGACGACTGCTAAGCACTTAAACAGACAACACTTTTCAACAGGGAGATATAAATGAAAAAGTTATTGGCACTTGCCCTTGTTTTCGCCCTCGCACCGATGATGGCGCAGGCCGAAGGCGTTCGCATTACCAAAGAAATCATGTCCGTTACCGCCAACACGGCCGACGGCAAGGTAACCAACATCCGGCTACCCAACGGCAGCTCGAG
>CBFDEA010000198.1:0-4696 GCA_965603695.1 uncultured Rhodospirillaceae bacterium
ACCGCATTGGTGCTGGCCCGACAGTAGAGAGCCTGAAATGTCAAAACGGCCCAACATCCTGATGTTCATGTCCGACAACCAGCCGGCAGAGTTATTGGGCTGCTATGGCAATGAGGAAATTCAGACGCCGCATATCGATGCCCTGGCAGGCGAGGGCTTTAAGTTAAACAATGCCTTTTGCGTCAACGGCATGTGCTCCCCGTGCCGCGCTTCGGTGATGACCGGGCTGATGCCCTCGCAACATGGTATCCACACCTGGATCGATGACCGCCTGCGCCACCTGTGGCCGGAAAACTGGAATGCCATATCGGAGTTCCGCGCCCTGCCCCAGATTCTTGCCGAACACGGCTATCAGACGGCGCTGATCGGCAAATACCACATGGGCAACCCGGCTCAGGCACAGAACGGCTTTCAGCACTGGGTTACCAATCCGCACGGCCATGTCACCGATTTCTGGAACGGCACCTATATCGTTAATGGTGAGAAGACGACATATGCGGGCCACAGCGTCGATTATTTTACCGACAAGGCCATCCAATATCTGGAAAGTGCCTGCGCCGGTCCGCAAGATCAGCCGTTCTTCGCCTTCGTTCCCTACAACGCGCCCTATGGCCACTGGCCAGCGCTCAAGGGACGCGCCAAAAACCGCTTTCGCGATCACTATGACAGTGTCGATATGCACTCGGTCCCGCGTGAAGGGTTGCATGAAAACGCCATCGCCCGGTTTTTGCGCAAGGCCTCGGACAGTGTCGGTGGCATTGACCACAGTTCCGAGTTACGCATTCCCAATGATCTCGAAACCCTGCGCAACTACTTCTCCGAAATGGCCATGGTCGATGACGGGGTCGGTCGGATTATTGACACCCTTAAGGCGCTGGACCGTTACGAGGACACGCTGATCATTTATACCACCGACCACGGATTCTCACTCGGTCATCATGGTATTTGGGGGCATTCCCAGGCGACGCTGCCGTCAAATGCCCACCGGGCGACATTCTCAATTCCACTGATCATCCGCCATGGAGATCAGATGGTGAGCGGTGAGAATGATACCCTGATTAGCCAGATCGATCTGTTCCCGACCCTACTGGAGCTGGCCGGTATCGAGCCCGATGGGCACAACCCTAATTCCCCGGCCAGAAGTTTTTCCGGTGCGCTGCGCACCGGGGTTTTTGACAAGGATGACAGGGTGTTTCTCGAGCAAGAGGAAACCCGGGCCATCCGCACCAAACGTTGGCTCTACAAGCGCCGCTTTCAATTAGCGCCCGCTCCCCCCTATCCGGACGAACTGTACGACCTTGAGGCTGATCCGCTGGAGAAGACCGATCTTGCCGGTGTGCCCGATTACGCCGATGTCTCCCACGATCTGACAACCCAGATCGAGAAATTTTTCGGGCATTATAACGATCCCAGATATGACCTGTGGAATGGCGGCTCGGCCAAATCCAATTCCGACAAACCATGGCTGTGGCAGGAAGCCTGGGGTGAAAACTGGCAAGCCGGTTTCACGCCGCCAGAAAAGACTTGACCAATTGGTCAAGTTTGTGTCTGATACGATAAAGTTCAGGGGAATGGGGAGGACAGGCTATGGTCAACGCTTCAGCCGCGACGGGGATTTCAACAGGACGATTGCAGTCAGGCGAATACGCCGACAACTTTGGCGACCTGCATGCGCCCTTAAGCGACCATCAGGCGCACATTGAGGCCGCCCGCTGTTACTTCTGTTTTGACGCACCGTGCATGACCGCCTGCCCGACCAGCATCGATATCCCGCTGTTCATTCGCCAGATCACCACCGGCAACACCAACGGTTCGGCCCGCACCATCTTCGCCCAGAACATCATGGGCGGCATGTGCGCCCGCGTCTGCCCGACCGAAACCCTTTGCGAGGAAGCCTGCGTCCGACATGACGCCGAAGGCAAACCCGTCAAGATCGGTTACCTGCAGCGCTACGCCACCGACAGCTATATGGAAACCGGGCAGCACCCGTTTTCGCAGGGCCCGACGACGGGAAAGAAAGTCGCCGTTGTCGGCGGTGGCCCGGCCGGACTGTCGTGCGCCCATCGCCTGGCATCACTGGGCCATGCGGTAAGCGTGTTCGAGGCGCGGGGCAAGTCGGGAGGCCTCAACGAATATGGCATTGCCTCATACAAAGCGACCGACAACTTCGCCGCCAGGGAAATTGACTTCATTCTTTCAATCGGCGGCATCGAGGTCAAAGTCGGTTCGGTCCTGGGCAGCGGTCTTGAATTAAACAACCTGCGTGAAGAATTCGACGCCGTCTTTCTGGGCCTCGGCCAAGGCGGTGCCAACGACTTGCATCTTGCCGGTGAAGATTTGGGCGGGGTTATCAATGCCATCGATTACATCGCCGATCTTCGTCAGGCCTTTGATCTGGCCAAGTTGCCTGTCGGTCGTCGCATCGTCGTCATCGGCGGCGGCATGACCGCAATCGACATCGCCGTGCAAACCAAACTGCTGGGTGCCGAGGAAGTAACCATCGTTTACCGGCGCGGCCAGGAGCATATGAAGGCCAGCCGCTACGAGCAGGAACTGGCGCAAACCCACGGCGTCAAAATCATTCATTGGGCCAAACCCGCCGCGTTAGTTGGCGAAGGAGGCTATGTCAGAAGCATCCGCTTCGAAGGGACATCGCTGGATGCGCAGGGCAAACTCGGTGAGACCGGTGAGAGCTTCGAGCTTGCCGCCGATATGGTCTTTAAAGCCATCGGTCAGGTTTTCTTAAACGACGCCTTCGCAAACAACGATGGGCCAGAGCTTGCTCACGGTCGCATTGCCGTCGATGGGACAAGAAAAACATCCCTGCCCGATGTCTGGGCCGGTGGCGACTGTATTGATGGCGGCGAGGATTTGACCGTCGCGGCTGTCGAGGACGGCAAAGTCGCAGCCATGTCCATTGACCAGTATTTGAGGGAGACAAAGTAATGGCCGATCTTCGCAGCAACTTCCTGGGCATTAAATCTCCCAACCCGTTCTGGCTCGCCTCGGCCCCGCCAACGGACCGTGAGACCAATGTGGTGCGTGCCTATAAGGCTGGCTGGGGTGGCGTCGTCTGGAAAACCCTTGGCGAAGAACCCCATGTGGTCAATGTTAACGGGCCGCGTTACGGAGCCCTTCATGGTGCCGACCGGCAAGTCATCGGCTTTAACAATATTGAACTTATTTCCGATCGTCCGCTCGACGTCAATTTGCAGGAAATCAAAAAGGTCAAACGCCAATGGCCCGACCGGGCGCTGGTCGTATCCCTGATGGTGCCGGTCACCGAAGCATCCTGGAAAGCCATTGTCCCACTGGTCGAAGAAACCGAAGCCGACGGCATCGAACTTAACTTCGGCTGCCCGCACGGCATGTCAGAACGCGGCATGGGGGCGGCCATCGGCCAGGACCCGGAATACATTGAAAACATCGCCCGCTGGTGCAAACAATCGACGTCGATGCCGGTGATTGTCAAACTGACCCCCAACATTACCGATATCCGCAACCCGGCCAGGGCGGCGCAAAATGGTGGTGCCGACGCGGTATCGCTGATCAACACCATCAATTCCATTATCGGCATCGATCTCGACAGCATGGCCCCCAACCCCAATACGGACGGCAAGGGATCGCACGGCGGCTACTGTGGCCCCGCCGTCAAACCCATTGCCCTGAACATGGTTGCCGAGATTGCCCGGGACGCGGAAACGGCCTCCTTGCCGATTTCTGCAATCGGTGGCATTTCGACATGGCGGGACGCCGCGGAATTCATCTCGCTTGGCGCCGGCAACGTTCAGGTTTGCACGGCGGCGATGACCCATGGCTTCAAAATCATCGAGGAAATGGTTGATGGCTTGAGCACCTGGATGGACGACAAAGGCTACTCCAGCATCGAGGATTTCCGCGGCGCGGCGGTCGGCAATGTCGTCGACTGGAAGTACCTCAACATGAATTATGTGGTCAAGGCGCGCATCGATCAGGACAAGTGCATCAAATGCGGTCGCTGCCACATTGTTTGTGAAGACACCTCCCATCAGGCCATCTCAATCGAAAAAGACGGGATGCGCTATTTCGATGTCAAGGACGAGGAATGTGTCGGCTGTAACCTGTGCGCCAGCATCTGCCCGGTCGAAGGCTGCATCGACATGGTTCAGATGACGCAGGGCAACGACCCCCGCACCGGCAAGCCGATTGTTGCCGCCTATGCCAACTGGACGACCCACCCCAACAACCCGAGCGCCGCCCAGGATTAAATCAAATTGTCCGCACTGAAAGACCTTTAGGCCTTACTGAGCAGCCAACAGCAATTGCGCAAATTCGGCAAACCCGGCACCGCCCTGCCCGCTTGCGACCCAGGCTGGTTCGGCGGTCATTTGCCCGTCAAAATCCCGGACGTTGGCGACGCCTACAGAATTATCAAAAAACGCGAACATCGGCGAGTCGTTGGGCGAGTCGCCGACGAAGGCGATGGACCGGGCAGCCGCGTCGATATCGACCTTAAAGACCTCGGCCAGGGCCGCTCTGGTCATTGCCAGCTTGTCGTAATCACCGAACCAGCCATTGACATGGATCGAGCTTATTTTGGCGACCGCCCCGGCGTCTTCAAAAACTTCAACGATCCGTGCAATGTCCTTTGCAGGCAGGGCGTCCACGTCCTCACAGAAATCAATGGCCAGGTCGGCCTCGCGGTAGGCCTGATCGG
>CBFDEA010000199.1:0-4665 GCA_965603695.1 uncultured Rhodospirillaceae bacterium
CCCCAATCAAAACTCAAGGCATAAACCCATGATCCTATTTCGCCGCACCGCCCTATCGCTCGTCGCTGTTGTGATCCTGCTGGGTATTTCAGGTGCCCGCCCCGCCACGGCCGAGGGGGCAGCGGAATCCCTGACGCCGGAGCAGCAGCGCGCGGTGGAAGCTGTTGTGCGGGAATACCTGCTCGAAAACCCCGAAGTGATTGTTGATGCCATCCGCGAAATGAGACGCCGCGATGAAAGTTTCCAGGCTGAGAAGCAACAAAAAACCCTGTCTGAAATGCGCAGCATTCTGGAAAACAACCCCGAAGACCCCATTATGGGAAACCCCGATGGTGACATCACGGTGGTCGAATTTTTTGATTACCGTTGCGGTTATTGCAAGAAGGTATTCCCCGATGTGCAGGCCCTGCTCAGGGAAGATGGCAACATCAAGTATATCCTGAAAGAATGGCCCATTTTGGGTGACGATTCGGTTTACGCCTCACGTGCCGCCATTGCCGTATGGCAGGGCCAGCGCGAGCGCTATGGTGCCTTTCACACCGCCATGATGCTAAGTCGCGGTGCATTGAGCGAACTAAAGGTCGAAGCTCTGGCCGAAGAAGCCGGCATTGATGTGGAAAAAATGAATGCCGACATGCAATCACCGCGCATCGACGCGCTGTTGGCCACCAACCGGGTTCTGGCCGATAGCCTTGGTATTACCGGCACACCCGCTTTCATATTCGGTGATCGGGTTGTTCCCGGTGCCGCCGACCTCGCCACCCTGAAAATGCTGGCGGCGGAAATGCGGGCCAAAAAATCAAAGTAAAGAAGACTTTAGCAACCGGATTGCGGCAACGCCTCGATCTTGCGGATGTTCATTTCAACGGTGAACGATCCGTAATCCAGCAACCAGCGCGGGGCGATGCCGTTTTCCAGAAAGTCGGCCTCGACCTCATACAGGGGTTCGGACGCCTGTGATGCCGGGTCGAAATAGGCCATCCGGACCGTCCACCCCGGCACGCGGAGCAACGGGTCAAGCTGTCGCCACTTTCCTTCAGCCAGTGGGCTGATAAACGCCACCAGTAATTTTGCTGCTTCCACACCGGTGCCTTCAAAAACCGTAGCGTTGAACTGGCTTTCGCCGTTTCTGGCGTGGGCCAGCAGCGCCCTGCTGTGGGCCAGCGGAAACAGCGTTCCCGCCGGAAGCGCGAAGGTGGCGCTTTCGGGTTTCTGGAAAACGGCCTTGCCGCCGCCGTTGCCCATGGTGGCATTACCCAAAATGCCGCTTTCGGCACTGCTAGCGCTGGACATTGAATATTGATAGCGGCTGGCGTCGTCGGCTTCCCATGATGAAAATTGCACCCGGTCGGGAACGGCTTTGCCGTTTTGAAGGTGGATGTTCATGGCGTGGTCTTGTTCCATGATCCAGCCACCACAGGTTTTTTTCAGTCCGTAAACAACGCGCCCCGATACATCGACGACACCGCTGTTGCTGTCTTTCTGCTCACCGAGTCTGATTTCATAGGCCGCGCGGTGGGCCACCAGATCTACCGGTGCTGCGGCAGCAAGGCCTGGCGCCACTAAAAGCGCCATAACAAAAAACGTTGTGCGAAAAAAACCGTTCATCTACTCACTCCTGAAGCGTCAACCAGCTTAGCCCCAGCCGGGGGCCGATGCCTAATAAAAACCCCCGCACCCGTGTTGGGATGCGAGGGTTTCTGAATTGGCGAAGCGGACAGATGCTTTCCCCCGCTAGCCTGTTCTATGGACAGTAATATCAGTCAGTTTAAGGGCTAGGCCTCACCAAAACCAAACTTATCAGCAACATAATCAATGTCTTTATCGCCCCGCCCGGACAGGTTTGCCAGAATAGATTGTCCCGGTGTTTCTGCCGCTAGTTTCATGGCATAGGCAATGGCATGGGCGCTTTCAAGGGCAGGGATAATTCCTTCCAGGCGGCTCAGCTTATAAAAAGCATCCAGCGTTTCTTCGTCTGTTGCTGAGCCATATTTTACCCGGCCGATGCTATGGAGGTATGAATGTTCAGGCCCAACGCCCGGATAATCAAGCCCGCTGGCAATTGAATGCACCGGGGCAGGTTCGCCGTTTTCATCTTTCAACATTATGCAACGAAAACCATGAATTTCACCATCTTCACCAAAGGTGATGGTCGCGGCATGATCGCCAAGTTTATCGGATGTTCCCATTGGCTCGACACCGTGAAGGTTGACCGTTTCATCTTCGATAAAGCCACTAAACAAGCCCATGGCGTTTGACCCGCCACCAACGCAAGCAACAACATGATCGGGAAGTTCGTCCGTCATATCAAGGAATTGCTCATGGGCTTCAAGGCCGACTACTTTTTGAAAATTCCTAACCATTTTTGGAAACGGATGCGGGCCAACAACTGAACCAATGGCATACAACGCCGTTTCAAATTGCCCCATATAAGAACCAAAGGCAGAATCAACCGCTTCTTTCAGTGTGCGCTCACCAAAGCTAACCGGAACAACTGTGGCACCAAGGAGTTTCATCCGCACCACGTTTGGATGTTCCTTCTCAATGTCAACCTCGCCCATATGGATTTCGCATTCCATTTTGAAATAAGCGGCGGCGGTCGCCAATGCCACGCCGTGTTGACCAGCGCCTGTTTCGGCGATTAGTTTTGTTTTTCCCATATGCTTTGCAAGCAGGGCTTCGGCCATGCAATGATTTAGCTTATGGGCGCCCATATGATTAAGGTCTTCGCGTTTTACATATATTTGTGCGCCGCCAATTTCATCTGATAAATTTTTTAAATGTGAAATAGGGGTCGGGCGTCCCTGAAAATGTTTGCGAATATATTTCAGTTCGTTCAAATATTCCGTTGATTTGGAGAGCCTGTCATAAGCCTCGGATATCCCTTTAAAATGTGGAACAAGTTCTGGCGGAATAAAAGACCCGCCATACTTCCCAAAAAAACCATCCCGATCCGGAAAAGACTTCAAATAACCCTTCATGGTGCTCATTGTGCATACCCTCCCTGAAAAAAATAAACTGAATGGATCTTTGTCCATATTTGAATCAGCCATATATTTGCAGCTTATCGATTATTATCCAATTATTTGTTGCTGAAAAAGAAAATGGGCCAGAACAAGACTTCGTACCTGCAAGCCCATATCGACAAATAAAACCCCCGCACCCAATAAGGGCTGCGAGGGTTTTTAATTGGCGGACAGGGAGGGATTCGAACCCCGGGTCAGGGTTTACCCCGCACGGCGGATTAGCAATCCAAGTGAATGACAAATCATCAAACCGCAAACTTAACTAAATAAAGGCAATTTCTGGATGGTCATAGGCGGGTGGTGCAACTTCGAACCTATGGCGAACTGAGAGCGAAAAAACGACCTACATTCAAAATTTCGATTATATTTTTCAACGAGATATCCGGGTTTTGGCCGAACCTGATTCGAACTGGGACCGAGACAGGCCACAAGGCGCGATTAATAGCCGCTTATCGCCCAAGAGCGGACGTAACATTAGGGCCTCGAAAATGTAAGCTAATAGCCATTAGCTAACATTTGGATCAATTCATATTTGTGAAAACCACACTGTTCTCTGAAAATGTTATCTTTACGCTGGCTCCCTGCCCTTTAACACTTTCAATAAGGAACAAGTCCGAGTAACCAGTGTCCGTTAAGCGCAGAAAAGCAGCCGTTTTTGGTAGTGGCAGAGACTTATTCTTGATAGCCAGAAGCGGATATTCTAGACATATGTGTACGTAATTCTCCGTTTTTTCATATTTTTCTATGTTGGAGGTCATTTAGGGGGGGCTTGTTATGAAATTACTCGATTGTCTTCGTTTCGTGCTGATTGCCGGGCTCGGGATAGTTGTCGTGATCGCTCTCACCGTGCCCCCCGGCCCTGCCACCGCCCAGGGCAAAAATCCCAACGGGCCGAATAGCAAGTTCGATGCGAACGGCGACGGCAAGCTGGACCCAACTGAATGGATGAAGCCGAATTTCAAGGCCGTCGATGCGGACAAGGACGGGTTCCTGACTCCGGAAGAGTTCGCCGCGTACTGGGGCATGCCGATGCCCACGAAAGGTGGGGCGGCAGTCCCCAAGGCGGCACAGATGGGTGGACCACCCCCTCAAGGGGGATCCGCAGGTGGTGGTTCCACGGCGCAAGCCAAAGACCCCAATAAGATAATTCAAAAGAATGATAAAAACGGTGACGGCAAGCTTGATTCCACCGAATGGACGAAGCCCAACTTCCAGGTAGTCGATACCGACAAAGATGGCTTCCTGACGGTCGAGGAATTCGCCGCATTCATGAAGGTAAAATTGCTTGCACAAGGTGCTCAAGGTGCGCCCGGAACCCCCGGAACCAAAGGTGGTGGACAGAGCTGCCCCGATCAACTGGTGACAAAAACCGACAGTCCCTACGTCATCGAAGTGAATAGCCCCGCCTGCACCTTCGCTGGCACCACCCTGTTCGCCGAAGAATCCAACCCCGATCGCCCGATGATCGTCGAAGTAGATATGAGCGGCAACGTCGTCTGGAAACATAACCCGGGCCGCGGCAAAATGACTCTCTGTGTCGGGAGTAAATGCGTTACCAGAAATGGTGCGTATTCACCAATGGATGTGACTCGGCTTAAAAACGGTAACACGCTGTATGTCGTCAGGGGCGTCGGCCTGT
>CBFDEA010000200.1:0-4646 GCA_965603695.1 uncultured Rhodospirillaceae bacterium
TTACTGGATGGTTACGAGACCGAAGTCGGCATCCCCCGTTTCGATCTGGCCATCGATTTCGGCTTGTTCTACTTCCTCACCAAACCGATTTTCTACACCTTGATCTACATCCAAGAGCATGTCGGCAACTTCGGTGTCTCTATTTTATTGCTGACGGTTCTGATCAAGCTGGTGTTCTTCCCGCTCGCCAACAAGTCCTATACGTCGATGAGCAAGATGAAGAAATTGCAGCCCGAAATGATCAAGCTGCGCGAGCGCTTCGGCGAGGACAAGGCCAAACTGAACCAGGAAATGATGGCCCTGTACAAGCGCGAGAAAGCCAACCCGGCGTCCGGTTGCCTGCCCATGCTGGTACAAATTCCGGTGTTCTTCTCGCTATACAAGGTTCTGTTCGTGACCATTGAAATGCGCCACGCGCCGTTCTTCGGCTGGATTAAGGATCTTTCGGCACCCGATCCGACAAACATCTTCAACCTGTTCGGCCTGATCAACTGGGACCCGTCAACAGTGCTACCGGAGGCCCTGTTGATTGGCGTCTGGCCATTGATCATGGGCATTACCATGTTCTTGCAGCAAAAACTGAACCCGCAACCGGCCGATCCGGTGCAGGCCAAAGTCTTCATGTTCCTGCCGATCCTGTTCACCGTCCTGCTGGCGCGCTTCCCCGCCGGTCTGGTGATCTACTGGGCCTGGAACAACCTGCTGTCGATCATTCAGCAAAAAGTCATCATGATTAAAATGGGTGTCAAATAACGTATAACGCGCCCTGCCAGGAAAATAAGCGATGACAGATTCCGACTCTTCAGTCGATAACGAACAAGCCCTTGAATTCGGGCGTTGGCTGTTTTCCCAAGCCTGCACCTTTGTTATCGGGGCAGTAAAGCTCGATGACTTGCCTAAGGGCGCGACGGTCGAAATCGCCTTCGCCGGACGCTCCAACGTCGGCAAGTCGAGTCTGATTAACGCCCTGACCAATCACAAGGATCTGGCCCGGACCTCGAACACCCCGGGTCGCACCCAGCAACTGAACTTCTTCGAGCTCGGCGGCAAATTGATGATTGCCGACTTGCCCGGTTACGGCTACGCCCGGGCACCCCGGGACACCGTGCGCCAATGGACGGAACTTGTCGGCGACTATCTGCAAGGGCGGTCACAATTACGCCGCACCTGCCTGCTCATCGATGGCCGTCACGGCATCAAGGAAAGCGACCGCGAGGTCATGACGATGCTCGACAACAGCGCCGTGTCCTATCAGGTGGCGTTGACCAAGTGCGACAAGGTGCCTGCCGACGAGTTGGAGACGCGAATCACGGACGTCACCGAAGAGCTTAAATCCCACGTCGCGGCCCATCCCGAGCTGCTCGTGACATCATCGGCCAAAGGCACCGGGATCGATGCCTTGCGCGCGGCTCTTGCGGCTTTGGTCAGTGAACGATAGATTCATCCGATGGATAAAAAAGACACATCGAAAAGCACGGATAAAAGCCGGGAAGAGTGGCTGACCCAGGCGCGCACCCTATCGGAAGCGCTGCCCTATATGCGTCGCCATTCCGGCCAGACTCTTGTGATTAAGTACGGCGGTCACGCCATGGGCGATGATGACCTGGCCCACCTGTTCGCCCGCGATATCGTGCTTTTGCGCCAGATCGGCTCAAACCCGGTGGTCGTCCACGGTGGTGGGCCGCAGATCGGCGACATGCTCGAGCGGCTCCAGGTCAAAAGCGAATTTGTCGAGGGACTGCGCGTCACCGACAAGGCAACCATCAATATTGTCGAAATGGTGCTTTCGGGAAGCATCAACAAGCAAATCGTCTCGTCGATCAACGCCGCCGGTGGCTTCGCCGTCGGCTTGTCGGGTAAGGACGGCAACCTGATCGTCGCCGAAAAACTGCGACGCAGCAAACGCGACCCGGATTCCAATATCGAACGGATTATCGATCTTGGTCTGGTCGGCGAACCAACGATCATTACCACCCACGTTCTCGACAACTTCGAAGAATCCGACATCACCCCGGTAATCGCGCCAATTGCCATTAGCCCCAGTGGCGAGACCCTGAACGTCAATGCCGATACGGCCGCCGGTGCCATCGCCGCAGCCCTCAGCGCAAAACGCCTGTTGATGTTGACCGATGTCGCGGGCGTCCTTAATGGTGACGGTAACCTGGTCCCGCAGCTGGGCGTCAGCGAAGCCGAAAAGCTTATCAAGGATGGGACCATTAAAGGCGGCATGATCCCAAAAGTGGAAACCTGCCTGGACGCTATTGAACAAGGTGTCGATGGGGCGGTGATTATCGACGGGCGGGTCCCCCACGCCCTGCTGCTCGAACTGTTTACCGAGCACGGCGCGGGAACGCTGATCGAACCCGACTGAGCCTTACCTGGCCAAATCTTTCAAAATATTAAGCTGCCCGGTCATTTCATCTTCGCCGAGCGGATAATCCTGGCCCTGCGGCGTCGTTAAGACGTCCTGCCTGGGGATTTTGCAAAGCCTGAGCTGCAACTGTTCAACCAGCCACGGCTCCAGCGATGCTTTCCAGGCGATGGTGATAATCGCCTCGGCACTGCGCGTTGAAATCGCATAGACGACGACTTTTTCCGCCAGGCCGGACATAATGACCAGGGCGGCAGCGGCGAAATCCCGCTCACCGCCCTGTAGAGCCTCGTTCAAACGCTCCGCGTTCAAACCACCGGCAGCCTCAAGTTCCCGCGCTTCTTTCATCTTGGCGGGAGGAATATTCTCAATTTCCGAAGAATCGGCATCGTCTGAATGCTCGGGTTCTTCATCGAGGCGGCGATTGACGATGGTCCGCACTTCATCGGCGGTTTCCGCGTCCAGATCCTTCCTGGCGGTCAGGATATCGAGCAAATTCCCGGCGACAAACCGGGCCAGGCGACCCGCCGCACCAACGGGCAATGTCGGGCGATGGGCAAGCGGTTCGTGCCAGGGCTCGATATCGACGGCGCGCTCGATCAGGTTGTTCAGAGTCTCTTCACGGATTTGCGCGCTCTTGTTGCCCAACATTTCGGCGATGGCTTCTTGATCGTTGCTGGCGGCAATGGCGCTTGAAACCGCGCCACCCAGGTCCTGACGCCGGGAAACCGCCGACAAGGTCCCGCCGATTGGTTCCCCTGCGATGATTTCCAGCAAATCTTCAACACTCAGGACTGGTGAGAATTCAAGGACTGGACCGGAGACCACCAACTCGGCGTCGCGGGCCAGTTGACGAATGACTTCTGGCGGAGCATCGGCGATATCTTTGAGTGTTTCCGACAGGATTTGGCGGACCCGCGTCATCTGGTCTCGGGCCAGAATTTGCAGGGCCTCGTATGTCATCTTGCGGATGGAATCCTGTTCGCCTGCCGTTAGGCCGGGTGCCAGAAGGGCTATTTTTTCAGCCATGCCGACGCGCACTTCGCCGTCTTCATCTTCGGCCAACAAAAGATCGGCGTGGCGCGGTGTCGCTGCGTTGGCGGCGATTGCCCGACGCACTGCGGGGTCTTTGTCTTCGGCCAGGTAATACAACAGTTCCGGTTTGACATCATCGCGCCCGGCGAGTTCCAGACGCACATCGACATCTTCATGACGTGCCAATTCCTTGGCCTTTTCATAGGTCATGGACTTTTTGTTCGTCAGTCCCTTAAGAATTTTTTTTAAAACCATCTTTCCCCGCCCCAGGCACACACCCCGGCAATATTTTTATCTTATTTGTTAACCCTGGTATCGAAGTAGGCGAGTTGCCAATCCATTTCAACACTGCCCATCGCATAATCGCCGTCCGAAATCGTCTCAAGAATATCGCTCGGCGCAATAGCCGCCATGCGTTGCAGGACCATCACCGCCACCTTGGCCGGAAGGCCTGACTTCCAAACCAGGGCTGTCACGCCTTTGGCGCTGTGGGCTGAAAATATTTTACTGGCGACCTTGACATCGACCCCGGCCCGGATCACCAGGGCGGCGAAAACAAAAGGATAATCATTGGCTTGCAGGGCTTTGCCGATAACATTCTGGTCGAGTCGGCCTGCCGCCATCAGGCGTTCGGCAACATCAATGGGCGGATCGCCTTTGAGAAAATCCAGGCTGTCGGCCTGACCTCCCGCCGAAATCCTGTGATGAACCATCGATTTCACCGCTTCCAGGGTTTCGTCATCCAGGTCGTCACGACTCGAAAGGGTTTCCAGCAGGCTATCGGCAACAAACTGGGCCAGCCTTGTTGCCGCCCCGCTCGGCAATTTAGGGCGACTAACCAAGGGAGCGTGCCATAATTCGACGCTGTCGGCCTTTTCGATCAGGTCGTCCAGAGTTTGTTCGCGAATTTGCGCCGTACTGTTGCCCAGAAGGTCGGCAATCGCCTCAACATCATCGGTCGCGACGATCGCCTCAGATACCCCTTCACCAACGCCCTGACGTTTTGAAATGGCGTTCAGGCCACCCTTGACGGTGCCAAGAGAAATAATCTCGATCAGATCCTCATCATTGAGAACGGGGGAGCATTCCAGCACCGGCCCGGCGACGGCAAGCTCACCGTCCATGGCCAGACGCTTGATGACGTCCGCCGGTGCATTGGTAACATCTTTCAGGGTTTCAGAAAGAATTTGGCGAACCTTGGAAATTTCATCCTTGGCCAACAGGTTAAGGCTTTCATATG
>CBFDEA010000201.1:0-4600 GCA_965603695.1 uncultured Rhodospirillaceae bacterium
AACTGACGGTTCTTTTCAAAAAAGGCGATAACCATCCACAACAAGGCAAGTGGCGTCAGGGTGCCGGCTGCCATGCCGCCGACCTCATGGGGCAACAAGGCACCAAGATCGGAAAACGCAATCTGCTCGTTGATAAAATTCAGGCTGAACCACAACCAAGCGGCGCTCAAAGCCACACCAAGCGCACTGGCCAGGCGGAAACGGATATAAAATGGCGCAATCCAGGGGTCTCCGAGAACCTCCGGTTCAACGGCACCGGGCTTGTCGGAGGCTTCGTTTTGCCCGCGTGCCGCCGCTAATCCCTTCTCAAGATCATCATCAAGCCTGCCAGTCGCCTGCGCACCTTGCTTTTGCGCCGCGCCGCCGCCCTGTTTTGTGATCTTTTTAGCCATAGCCAATCCCCTGCCTCTTAAACTTAGCGAGAGACATGATACACCAACAAGATATGGCGGGCAAATGAATGAAATGCACTTAATGTGGGGATAAGTCCTGTTTCAAGCCTAAAACAGGTGTTGCCCACCGGTGACCCAGATTTCGCTGCCGGTGACATAGTTGGAATCATCCGAACAGAGGTAATAAATGGTCGTTGCCACTTCGCGAGTCGAACCCATGCGGTCCAAGGGAATACGCGGGATCAGAGCTTCATATTCTGCTTGAATCATCTCCGTCTCTATTTCCCCCGGCGCGACCGCATTGACCCGCACATCAAGGGCGGCAAATTCGTTCGCCAGTTCGCGCGTCAGGGCCGGGATGAATTTTATGACCGGCGATGGAGGTTATATTGACGATCGCCCCCTTGCCTTTATGCAACGGCGCGGCGAAACCACGGGCCAGTTTTAATCCGGCGAAGAAATTCAACTCGAAGACCGCGCGCCAGGCATCGATATCGCCGTTCAGACAACCCAGACGCTCCTTGAAGGGGGCCTTCGGTGAGATACCGGCGTTGTTGACCAGGGCGTGCAGCGGCTTGCCGCCCAGCGCCTCTTTCGCCTGCTCGACAAAACTGGCAAGGCTGTCGGCATCGGCAAGGTCGGTCGGGATATGGCACGTCCAGTTAGGGTCACGCCCACATTCGGGCGGACTTTCGCCACGCGAACAGGTGATGATATTCCAGCCGCGCTCTAAAAACAGGTTCGCGGTGGCGTGACCAATGCCACGGCTGGCCCCGGTAATGATAACGGTCTTACGGTCTGCTTCTGCAAGGTCACTCATCTGATAAAGCTAGAGCAAGTTGGCGCCGATTGGAAGCCGTCGCGATACGATGTATTGATAAACAAACAGCAACATCGTGGTCACATCCCTGCAATATGGTGGCAACAGCCGTATCGTAGGTTGATCAGGCTCCAGATGACTTAAGGGGCGCGGACCAGGGGCCTCATTTGCCCCCCTCCACATCCCCCCCCCTGGGGTTCCTGGTCCGTTTTCACTTAATTATATATCTAGTGCGCCATCAGCACCGGCAAGTCGGCGCTGGCCAGGACATGTTTGGTAACGCCGCCGAGAATCAACTGGCGCATTCTCGAATGAGTGTAAGCACCCATCACCAACAGGTCGGCACCGACCGCCTTGCAATCTTCCAACAACACCTGGCCAACCTGCGATCCACCAGGCAGGTTGCGAGATTCCGCGCTGACCCCATGCCAGGCGAGATATCCCGCCAGTTCCGCTGCGACTCCGGAGGAGGTTTTGTCATTTTCCGCCGTCATGATGACGACGCTCTGCGCGCGAACGATAAGCGGCATAGCGGCAGCGACGGCGCGCGAAGCCTCGGCGCTGCCATTCCACGAAATAGCGATCTTCTTGGCCACGCTTTGCGGCGCGTTCGGCGGGGCGAGCAGGACCGGTCGCCCGGTTTCAAATATCGCCGCATTAATCGTCATGGCCAGCGAAGCATCAGACTGCTCAGTCGGTCGGGCGGCAACAACCAGATCGGTAAGCCTGCCATTTCCAGCGGTCAAAACGTCCTCGCGGCCAACGGCATGGATCAGGGTCGTTGAACCGCCCTCGCCGGTCGGTGGGTTTTTCTGCTCATCCAATCCATAACGACCGCGGGCGTCCTCGAACATGGCCTCGGCGCGGGCTGTGCGCTCCGTCGCGTCACGTTCGGCAAGTTGGATCATTTCCTCGATAATCGCCGCCGACATGCCCTCACCCAACAACGGCACCGCGTCCTTGGGATCGGTGGCGACATGCAAAACATCGGCATGTGCAGGCAAGTCTCGCGCCAGCATAAAGGCGACGTCGAGGGCCGTGCGTGATGTTTCCGTTCCGTCAATGGGAACCAGAATGGTTTTAATAGACATGATTTTCTCCCTTATTTCTGGCCAATGAGGTTCACTATTATGCGCTCTTTTCCCCCTCTATGACAACGGAAAGACCGAGAACTTTCAAAGCCTTCTCCAGTGTCGAGGATTTCGTGCCGGCGCTATCGATGGGCATCCATTCCATTTCTCCCAGATCATAGGAGAGTTGTTGGCGGACGATGGCCGCGTCGGCGTCCGATGCATTGAATTTCCGCGCCGTCACCCGTGCCTCCATCACCTGAGCCGGGGCTTCCAGCCACAGGCCATGGAAAGACAGTCCCATAGCGTCGGCCACTGCGGCAATTGCTTGTCGTTCTTCGGGCCTGGCGAAAACCGCATCGGCTAAGACCGAGTGACCATTTTGCAGGGCGCTTTGGGCCTGATCGTAAAGTTCCCGGTAGGTGCGACGTGTCATTTCCGGCGAATAACCCGAGCCATCCAGCCGGGTCAAAGGCGTCACCCCGGCAAGGCCCTTGCGAATAACATCGCTGCGGACAATCCGCGCCCCCGGCGCAAGCCCTATATAACTGGCCAACTCACGACCCAGACGCGATTTGCCGCTACCCGACAAACCACCGACGGCAATCAACCGGGGTTTGCCGGCGACCAGATAGTCCCGCGCCAGATCAAGGTAAGAACGGGCTTCCCCGGCGAGCCGTTCGCCGTCCACCGCGTTCGACTGCTGACCCGCCGCCGTCGCACTGACATGGGCGCGAATGGCGGCCCGCACCGACAACAGCACAGGCAGGCACTGCAAGCCATCGGCATCGCCGGTGATATCGAGATAACGGTTGAGGACGATATTGGCGAGACGCCGCAAGCCCCGACGGTCCAGGTCCATCAACAAGAAGGCAAGGTCGTAAAAAACGTCGATATAGGCGAAGGTGTCGTTGAATTCGATGGCATCAAAAAGCGTCGGCCGATCATCGATCAAACAAATATTGCGCAAATGAAGATCGCCGTGACAATGGCGCACCAGCCCGGCCTTGCCACGGGCTTTCAGTTTTTCCCCATAAGGACCGCGCAGAGCCGCCAGTTTCGCCTGGCTGAGCGCTTCGACGGCGGCGGCATCGACGATAGCGCCACCGAACAGCGCGAAGCTTGCGGCATTGCCGGTGATTGTCTCCACCAGTCCTTGGTAGCTATCGAACTGCGGGCGCGGCGCGGCGGCCATGTGGAAGTCGGCAATCGCCTCGGCCAGCTCGCCCATCAGGCGCGGCGTCAGCTTCAGGCGATTAAACAAGCTGTCCTCGTCGAAGCGGACCATTTCGACCAGCCACTCGACGGTTTCCCCGTCTCCAGCGATGCTCAAAGCGCCGCTTTCACTGACGGTGAGCGCGACGACGCCTTTATAAAGGTCCGGCGCGGTGCGGCGGTTGACGGCAACCTCGGCGTCGCACATACGGTGCCGCAATTCCAGGGTCGAGAAATCAAGATAGGGATACTTGACCGCGCGCTTCAACTTGAAGGCCTTTAGGCCGACCAGAAAAACCACAGAAATATGAGTTTCGATCTTCGTGACAGGCCCGTCCCCATCACCATAGCTATCGGCCCGGCTGAGGAAGTCAATAACCCATGATTGATCGTAATCCTTCATAACATACGCATATTACGGCACTTTTTCGAAACCGGCTATGCGTCAAATCAAGTTACTTTAGGGATTACCAGCCACTGATTTTCCCAATCTTTCTTCAAGATATCGAAAAAGTGGGGTATAATAACGGGAGTCCCATCCCAAGTCCGGGTAACCCCGTTTTCAGGAGATGGCAGATGACAACCGTACAAAGTTTGCTCGACCAGAAGGGCCACGAGGTTCTGACCATCGACGCCGGTGAAACCGTCTACAAGGCGATCCAGGCGATGGCGGAAAACGATGTCGGCTCCATGGTCGTGACCGACGATAAGGGTGACCCCGTCGGCATTTTTACCGAACGGCATTACGCCCGAAACGTTTTTCTGCTAGGCAAGAATTCGCCGACAACGATGCTCCGCGACATCATTGGCACAAAGGTTATTTGCGCCAAACCTGAGCAGACGCTCGAGGAATGTATGGCGGTAATGACAGACAAACGAGTCCGCCATCTGCCGGTCATGGACGACGGCAAAATGGTTGGTATCGTCTCGATCGGCGATCTGGTTAAAAGCACCATCGCAGACCAGAAGTTCACCATTGAGCAACTTGAGCTATATATCAGCAGTTGAAGCTTACTCATCATCCCTAAGCACGACATAGATCGCCGGGATGACCAGCAGGGTCAGGGCCGTCGAGGAGGCCAGGCCGAAGACCAGCGAGATCG
>CBFDEA010000202.1:0-4587 GCA_965603695.1 uncultured Rhodospirillaceae bacterium
TATCGCAGGCGACATCGCGCTGGCCGTAAAGGATGCCGTCCTGATCGATAACCGGGGCGTGGCGTACCCACCACCAGCGTGTAATTTGTGTTGTCATCTCTATAACACCGCGGCAACGCTAAGCAGCACGGCGACTTCCGTCACTTGTTGCCCGGCCCCCAGGACGTCGCCCGTCAGGCCGCCGATTTGACGTTTGGCAAGCCAGCCCATAGCCAAAGCGGCGGCGAAGGCGACGCCGAGAACAATCCAACCGGTACCACCCAAAAGCAAAAAGGCCGAGACGGCGGCCAGGCCCAAGGCCACCAGCATCGCTTCATTGCTCGGCTTTCCGGCGGCGGCGGCGAGGCCGTCCGTGCGGGCCATCTCCATCGTGTTCATCAGCAAGACCATCATCGCTCTTGAAACCACCGCCGCGGCAATCAGGGCGAGCACGGCTGTTGTCGGGCGCGCCATACTGGCCAGTGCCCCGGCCCGCAGGGCGACGGAGAAAACCAGCGCCAGTGTTCCGTAACTGCCGATCGCCGAGTCCCGCATGATGCGTAATTTATCGGCTACCGTCTGGCCGCCGCCGAAACCATCGGCAACATCGGCCAGGCCGTCTTCATGCAAAGCACCGCAGACAAGAACCTGGAGTGCTATGGCAAGCAGGCCGCAGACCAGCGGATGCAGGTTCAACTGGAAGCCGACGCTCAAGGCAAGCCCGGCCAAACCGCCGACGATAAGGCCAACAAGTGGAAACGACCAGGCGACATCGGCCAGCGGGCGACTTTGCTTATCTGCAGCCAAAGGGACAGGCAGGCGGGTCAGGAAGGCCAGCCCCTGCAACACATCGTCCAGCCAATCCTTAAGTATATTGACGTTTTTTTCGCCAGTGCCCACGGGCTACCCTCTTGTTAAATTAGCGGTGTCGAAATTTCAAATTCGGTTATAGGTTAATGGCCCGCAAAAAGAAATCCATCTCGCATATTAGAGAAAGGCCAAAGCCCCTGTGTTTTCCATTCCCGAAATTCATAGCCTCGACGATGTTCGCGCCCTTTTGTCGACACTTCCCGGTCCCTGCGGCCAATCCTTAAGCCAGGCCGAAACCCGCGAGCCGCAATTGACCAAGCCGCCGGGATCACTGGGAAGGCTCGAGGAAATGTCCCATTGGCTGGCCACCTGGCAGGGTCGCCACCCGGCAACCATGGATAGCCCACGGGCCCATGTCTTCGCCGGCAACCACGGCGTCACGGCTAAAGGCGTTTCGGCATATCCGGCCGCCGTCACCGCGCAAATGGTTGGAAATTTCACAAACGGTGGGGCCGCCATCAACCAGTTATGCAAGACCTTCGGTATGACCCTTGCCGTCGACGCCCTTGACCTTGACAACCCGACCGCCGATTTCAGCGAAGGCGCGGCCATGAGCGAGAGCGAAACCGTTGCCGCCATAAATCTCGGCATGTCTGTGGTTGAGGAGGTTTGCGATGTTTTGTGCCTCGGCGAGATGGGGATCGGCAACACCACATCGGCCGCCGCCATTTGCCATGCCCTTTACGGCGGCACGGCGACGGACTGGACCGGCCCCGGCACCGGGGTCGAAGGGGCCGCGCTGTCGATAAAAATTCAAGTGGTCACCGACGCCGTCAAACGTCACGCTGGCGGCGACGGCTTGGATACCTTGATGAATTTAGGCGGTCGCGAGCTGGCTGCCATCGTTGGCGCGACCCTTGCGGCGCGCCTGAAGCGGGTGCCGGTGTTGCTCGACGGATATGTTTGCAGCGCCGCCGCTGCGGTCCTTGAAGCAACGACGCCCGGCGCCCTGGATCATTGTCAGGTTGGCCATGTGTCAAGCGAGCCCGGCCACATTCGTCTGCTGGAGCACTTAAACAAAACGGCCTTGATTAATTTTGACATGCGTTTAGGCGAAGCTTCCGGTGCCGCCCTGGCCGTCGGCCTATTGAAGGCAGCGGTAGCCTGTCATAACGGTATGGCGACCTTTGCCGAGGCCGGGGTCAGTGATAAGGAATGATTGGTTAGAAGGCGTCGTCGTTTAATTCGGCGTTTTCTTCCGCCCTTTCCATACGGCGCTTCAGACGCAGCAGTTCGCGCCGCCTGGCATCTTCGGCGATCAGGTTCTCGACAAAGTGACCCTGGAACATCTTGATCCCGACAGAATGTCCGAAATCGACCGCCTCGCGGGTATCGACGCGACACATAATGACCTTTGTCGGATTGGCCCGCTTGACCATGGAACGCACTTTCTCGTGCATATCGGGGCCGCCGTCGACCATGTCGGAATGCCAGACCAGCTTAACCAGATCGGCGCCCAACCGTTCGCGATCAACCATCCCCATCGTTTTATGGGTCAATCCGTCAAGACAGATCCGGTAGCCCTTATCTTGAACAAATTCACGGGCAAACAGATAGGCACTCAGGTCGGCGAAAATATCGACCTTCTGCAATTCGATAATCATCGAGCCACGGCGTGAGGCCATGATGTTTTCGTCGAAATCCTGAAATCCCTTTGACAGAAGCGTCGTCACATTAGCGTTGAAGCTGATATCACCGGAAATCGCCAAGGCGTCATTCTTGGCCAGCAGCGACAACATCCGCTTATCCAGGGATTCCGTCAGATGCTGAAACAACCAGCGGTTTGATAACAGATTGATACCCGGCACCATGGTCTCGCGCAGATCGGCTATAGAAATAAACATTTCCGAAAACGACGGTTCGGGGATCATCTGGGCATCGATAGAGCAAACGAATTGCCGCCGCACCAGGTTGGACAAGTCGGCGCGTTCAAGGGCGCTTTCGACCCGCGCCAGAATTTCCGGCGTTATCGGCTCACCTTGCTTCTGGCGAACCTTCAACGAGGCGCGGGTATCCATGCGCGCCCGGGTTTCTTTTTTACGCTTATCTTCCGTCTCAATCATGCCTTCGATCAGATGCAGAAGCTCGGTGAACTGCTGGCCGACGTTGTACCAGGTAGAAAACCTGTTTTCATCGGCAGCTTCATTTTCAAGCAGCGGATCATCGCCAAACAGAAAACGGACTTTCTGGACCACGGTTTCCGTCTGGGCCTGAGCCTGGGCTTTAAAAAAGAAAAACATGTCCGAAGTCGTGGTCATGAACAACTGCCCATGCAGTGACTTGACCAGGTTTTCAAAGCTGTTTTCAGCGGCCCGAATATGGTGGTCGCGGCGATTATAGGGCTTCAAGGCCGACAGATGCAGGTGCACGGCCATGTGCTCGCCCTTTTTCTCTTCAAGCCGCTGCATGTAGTCAAGCAGCAGCCTTTCCTGACTGGCCAGATGTTTGTTTCCACTTTCAGTGTCGGCCATGTTCAGATGATTCCCTTCGCCACCATGGCCTCGACCAGGGTATCAACATAGTAACCCTGGAAGCGAGTGATCCCCAACGCCAGGGCCCAGGCGACGGCGGTTTCGGAATCGACGCGGCCGAGAATGACATTGTCCTTGCCGACATTTTTTATCACCAGGCGCATGTCTTCGACACGGGCTGCAGAATCTTCATTGTTGAATTCCTGACCCCAGTTGACCTTGATCATGTCGGCTTCCAGCAAGGCCGGATCGAAAAACTGCAAGGACAAGGGATTGAGCCCATCGATCAGGACCCGGTAGCCATTTTCCTGCAACATGTCGCGGGCGTCGGCATACGCCGCCATTTCAGCAAAAACATCGATCAGCTGCAATTCACTAACAATATTCGCGGAATGGGCCCCCGCCTGTTGGTGAAAACGCTGAAATTCCCGCCCTAGAACCGTCGAAATGTTGAGATTCAAACTAACCGGCTCGCTCAGGGTTTCCAAATCCCAGCGACCAATAACGCCCAACAGACGGCGGTCAATCGTTTCGGTCAGGTATTGAAACAACCAGGGGGAAGCAAACAAGTTGATGTCGGGGGCGATGCGTTTTTGCAGGAGCGACATCGTCACAAACTGTTCATGGAACAGGATCTTGCCCTTTGCCCCCGGATGAATGACGACGGCGGTTTGTGAGTGGATTAAATCTTCTATTTCGACGTTTTGCAGGCGCAGCGTGATATCGGTGATATGGCCCGGTTGCATGTCCGACCCAGGCAGGGAATTTGCCGAAAGCATTCCACTGGCCTTGCGCTTGCGCTCTATCGCCTGTTCGGAAAGCAGCGTGATGTTTTCGACAAACGAAGCGAAATCACCCTGCTGGACAAGGTCATACCAGGTCGAGAAACGATCATCGATGGAACCATCTTCGTTGGCCGTCAGCGGGTCTTCATTGAAAAGCTGCCGGACCTTATGCATGGTCGGGTCTATTTCTTCGACCGGCACGTCCTTGCACAACAACACCAGATCGGCGTTATCGAGTTTATAAAGGGTAACATCGAAGTTGTTCAGCAGATCATCGAAGGTTCTGGCTGCAATGTTAATGAAATGCGGCTTGCGATTAGGGGCGCGTAACCCGGAAAGATGGACGTGCACGACGTAGTGTCCCGCGCAGTCGTCTTCAATGAAGCGCAGGCGGGTGAGAAGTTGTGTTTCCTCGCTCGTCGATTCGGAGCCGGGAAACGTCATAACGGTGCCCGTTTGAACCATCGTTCCTCAATTATGTT
>CBFDEA010000203.1:0-4581 GCA_965603695.1 uncultured Rhodospirillaceae bacterium
TTCCGTGCCAGCCTTGTTGTATTCAGGCTGAACAACACGCTTGGCACCATCACCCAGTTTCGCCCACTTGGCGATGGGAAGGATCTCTGGGCCCTTGGCCAAGTTGTTGACATCAAAGACGCTGACCGACTGATAGACTTCTTCATCGGAATTCAGCGGCGCATCGACCCACAGGTTCGTCGACTTCGGATGGGTCTTAATGAACAGCGAACCGCCACCATGGCCATCAATGCTCTCGACAACTTTCCAGGCACTGTCGGGATGACCCTTCGGGTCGGTGCCGATCATGGCGATGGAATCGTCACCTAAGTGAGAAGTCGACCAGACTGGACCAAACTTCGGATGGATGAAGTTTGCACCACGTCCTGGATGCGGTGTGGCACCAACACCTTCTTTGATCTTCTTGACCAGTTTACCGGTCTTGGTGTCGATGACGACGATGGTGTCACGGGCGTTGGCCGCCGACATGAAGTAGCGATTCGTCGAGTCGAAGCCGCCATCATGGAGGAAGCGTTCGGCATCAATGGTGGTGACGCTCAGGTTGTCGATGTCTTCGTAATTGACCAGCAAAATCTTGCCGGTTTCCTTGACGTTGACGACGAATTCCGGCCGATAGTGCGAGGCGACGATCGCCGCGACGCGCGGTTCCGGATGGTATTCCTGGGTGTCCCAGGTCGTTCCGCGGGTGGAAACAACCTTTAACGGCTCCAGCGTGTCGCCGTCCATGATCGCGTACTGGGGTGGCCAGTAAGTGCCGCCGATGGCGTACTTGCCTTCATCTTGGATGTTTCGACCGAACGGGCTTCCAGGCCAAGTTTGATCTGGGAAACCGTCGCCGGTGGGTCCATCCATAGATCGACCATGTTGACCAGGGCGTCACGACCGACCACGAAGAGATAACGACCGGATGCCGAAAGCCTTGAAATATGAACGGCGTAGCCGGTCTGGATGATCGCCTTGATTTTGTAATCATCACCAGAAATCAGGGCAACCTCACCGGCATCACGCAGTGTGACGGAGAACAGGTTGTCGAGATTGAGTTTGTTCATCTGTTTCGTCGGGCGCTTGTTGGGGGGGTAGTACAGCGTCCATGAGTCCTTCATCTCCTTAAGGCCCCATTCGGGCGGCGCAACCGGATCTTCAAGAAGATAGCGGGCCATGATGTCGATTTGCGCATCACTCAAATCGCCGGAAGTTCCCCAGTTGGGCATGCCGCCGGGTGAACCATAGGTGATGAAATCGCGCAGATGCTCGTAACCAAGATCCTTGGTCCGTTTGGTTTCAAGGTTCTTGCCTGTGGCACCTTTGCGCAAAACTCCGTGACAACCGGCGCAACGTTCAAAATAAATCTTGTCGGCGATTACTTTTTCATCGACCGACAGCTTCCCATTTGCCGCCTGAACGGAAGCCGCTGAAAAGGAAACGGCAACAGCCGTGGCCAATCCGACGCCAACCAGGCGAAGTTGTGTGATATTCATAAAAGCTCTCCAATGCTCATATTAAAGACGATCTCCTCAAGGATGAATGAACAATATGGACAACCGGTTGGATCAATCATTGACCCTAATCAATAATGAGAAAATTAAATGTGGTAGGGGCAAATCAGGGAATAACTGAATATTGTGGGCTCTCAAGGCCCCTTTAAGAAAAAAAATCGCCCCAGCCGTAGCGGCTAAGGCGTTAAAAAAAGAGTGGTGTCGGCAAGAGGATTCGACCCTCTGACCGCCTGATTGCAAATCGGAACGCCTTGAGGCACGGTCATTTCACCGCAGGAGGGGGCTCTTTACCCTAATGCTTGTCTCTGTGCAGAAGTTCCTCGGAAACCTGCATGTCGATATTGATGAGGGTATCCAGGACCGTGTCGGTGATGTCCGCTCCCTGACTCTTCGTCGCCGACCAGACATAATCCGACAAGCGGATCAATTCGCCGCATTTTTCCTCCGGGAAAGGACAGTCGGTACGGATGGAAAGGGAATGGATGCCGGTCCACATGACTCTGTTGTGATCGATTGCCGCTGTCAGAAGGCTTTTATCGCCCTCTTTACGCGCTTGATCCATCTGGGCAGCGGCATCTATAAGGCAAACAAGATCGAACTCTGGATGTGGGGAATGTTCAGGGTTAACCGGGTTCATAATATGGTTCTCCTATGTAAATCCGTTATTCTAACGAACAGCGTACATTCTACTCCTTTTTGTCGTTTTTTTCACCCCATAAATAACAAACTCGAGGGTAAAATGTTGGCGCTGGACTGGCTGGCGAAGGCGTTGCAGTGGCCCACAAGCCCGCCTGGGGCGGAAGTGTTCCGGAAACAGGCCCGCCTTACCTGTTTTTGCCCCGTCGGGCACCCATTATGCGGATCAAGGGAACCGGAAACTCACTGAAATCTATTTGAGCATATTTATGTTAAGGCACGATTAATGGGACGTGCTTTTTTGAAAGAGAACTCGCCCGCCCCGGTGGTGGGGGTATTTTATCGGGATTTCACATTTGTGTGAGTCGGTACGTTTATGTACCCAAAATGGTCAAAATATGCTAATATTCGCCCCGTTAGTGTGGAGTCTCGGGTGACGCCCTTGGAGAGCGATGCACTCTCCGGAATAACGCCGCTACAGTTGTTTCTTCTCTGGCCGTCCCTCGGGGCAGTCATTTGTGTCCAGAAAGGACCAATGTTATGAAGAAATCATTGTTAGCCCTCGCTACCATGCTGTTTGCGTTCACCGCGTTCCCGGCAGCCTCCCAAACTCAGACGGTCTGTGGCGATCGCTCCGAGTTTGTTTTCAAACTACAAAATGGCTATGCAGAAAAGCCCGTTTCGCTCGGTCTTACCTTGAACGGATCAATGATCGAGGTCTTTGCTTCCGACAACGGAACTTTTTCCGTACTTGTCACGAAGCCCGGTGGCACAAGTTGTATGGTCGCCGCCGGTGAGAATTGGCAGAATGTGCCAAACCGAAAGGCCGATATAAAGCTGTAAGGATAAAGGCCACTCAATGCCTTTTCATTCGCTCAAGCTCATTGATGCTGGGGCGCCGGGGAGGGGGCGTGTCGATAATAAGAGCCCCGCAGAGCACCTGTCGGCGCGGGCCGTGGAAAGCACTTAAGCCGAATCCAAAAAGACCCATGGCCCAGAGGTCGTTCAGCCATCGAAAACAATGGTGCCGGCAAGAGGATTCGAACCCCTGACCCCCTGATTACAAATCAGGTGCTCTACCAACTGAGCTATGCCGGCACGGTCTGTTTTATATTTCGGCCTCCGTATAACCCGCCTTTTGTCTTCGGGCAAGGGCTTCGGCGACTTGTTTGTATTATTGGCGGGCTCGCTCGTAGAGGGCGATGGCGGCGGCGTTGGACAGGTTGAGGCTTTCGACCGCCCCGCTCATCGGCACTTTGACGAGAAAGTCGCAATTTTCCCGGGTCAGACGCCTGAGGCCGCCGCCTTCGGCCCCGAGAATCAGCGCCACCCGGCCGCTCATGTCGGCCTCGGCCAGCGGGGCCGTGGCCTGACCGTCCAGGCCGATGCACCAGAATCCGGCCTCCTTGGCCTTATCCATGGCCCGGACCAGATTGGTGACGCGGACCAGGGCGACGCGCTCCAGTGCGCCGGAGGCGGCTTTCGCCATGACGCTGGTGATGTCGGGGGCGTTACGGTCCGGAACGACCACCGCCGCCGCCCCGAAAGCCGCCGCCGAGCGTAAGATCGCGCCGATATTATGGGGATCGGTGGCCTGATCGAGGAACAGTATGGTGGCCCGGGGCTGGCCCTCGGTTTTTTCGAGAATATCTTCGATGTGCCAGCCGCGCAGCGGTTCGACCTCGAGGGCAATGCCTTGATGGACGGCGTCCGGCGGCAGGCGCTCCTCAATATCGCGCTTGGCCATGGCGATGATCTCGATGGCGCCGTGGCCGCCGCTTTTTATGGCGGCTTGCAGCTCGTTTTGCAGGGAGTCGCGGTTGTCGGGCGTCAACATCAGGCAGTGAATTTTGCGCTGCGGGTTGGCCAGGGCCGCAATAACGGCGTGTTTGCCGTAGAGCAGGGGCCGTCCACTGTTGGTGGGGACATGCGGCGCACGCGCGGCGGGCAGGGGCCTGTGGGGTGCCTTGTGCGGTGCCTTGTGGGGTGATTTGCGGCCTTTGCTTTCGCTCCGACCGGAGGGGTTTTTATGTCTTGCCATGATGCCCCCTAACAGCCATAAAAAGCCGTCCATGGCAAGCCTCTCCCGCATCCACCCCGATGAGCGGGCAAGACCTTGGATTTGCTTGTCTTGCCGCAGCTTTATTTTAAGTTGACATCACGTCGGAAATCCTCATATTGCGGTCCTCCGTTGTCGCCGGTGCGCCGGTTACGGGGGGCTTCCCTGTGGAGGAGTGCCCGAGTGGCTAAAGGGGACGGGCTGTAAACCCGTTGGCGTACGCCTACGTTGGTTCGAATCCAACCTCCTCCACCATTTAATCGGGGGTTTTCTCTTGGGTTGAGGTGGCGAAAGATGAGACGGAAAAATTGCGGCGTGTCGTAAACGCGTTGGGATTGCGGGTGTAGCTCAATGGTAGAGCAGAAGCCTTCCAAGCTTACGACGAGGGTT
>CBFDEA010000204.1:0-4571 GCA_965603695.1 uncultured Rhodospirillaceae bacterium
ACGCTCCTTGTTGAATTGCTCGAGGCGGGCGGCGATTTCGGCGGCTTTCAGCTTATCGTCGCAACTGAGCAAGCGCGAGCCGAGCCCCGACTCGCCGACCCGGCCACCGGCATTGATGCGCGGTCCGAGAATATAACCTGCATGATAACTGCCGGGGGTCTCATCGATACCGGCACTGTCGGCCAGCGCCGCCAGCCCCGCATTGCCCCGTGACGCCATCACCTTAAGGCCCTGTGTGACGAAGGCCCTGTTGACCCCCTTCAAGGGCACGACATCGCAGACGGTGCCCAGGGCGACCAGATCGAGCCACTGTTTCAAATCCGGCTCACCACGGCTGGCGTACCACCCGGCCTGACGTAAGGCGCGATTAAGCGCGACCACCAACAGGAAGGTGACGCCGACGGCGGCCATGTGACCATGCGGGCTTTGCTCGTCGAGCCGGTTGGGGTTAATCAGCGCCACCGCCTTGGGCAGGCTGAACTCGGCGACATGATGATCGACGACGATGACATCCAGCCCCGCCGACGATGCCGCCTCCAGCGGCTCGAAGGACGTGGTGCCGCAATCGACGGTGACGACGACGCTGGCCCCCTCCGCCCGCAATTTCAGCAACATCGGTGTGTTCGGTCCGTAGCCGTCCTTGATGCGGTCGGGGATGACCACCTTCGAAAGCCCGCCGACGCTATCGAAAAACTTTTTCAACAGGGCCGAGGAGGTCGCCCCGTCGACATCGTAATCGCCGAACACGGCGATCTGTTCACCGGCCATGATGGCGCCCGCCAATCTCTCTGCGGCGACGGCCATATCCTTTAAGTGGTTGGGATCGGGCAGCAGGTCTTTCAGGGTCGGATTGAGGAAGCTCTCGGCGTCTTCCAGGGCGATGCCACGGGCATTGAGAACGCGACCGATGATCTCGGCCACGCCAAGGCGCTGCGACAGCATCATCGCCGTCCGCTCGTCACTCACCCTTAAAGACCAGCGTTTCCCCATCAGGGATTTTTCAACGCCGAGAAAGGCCTCAGTCGGTGTGGCCGAACTTGTGGTATCCATCGACATAACGCAGGGTTCCGGTTTTAGACCTGACGACCAGGGATTGTGTGACGGCGACCCCGCCGACTTTATGAACACCCTTGAGCAGCGCCCCGGAGGTCACCCCCGTGGCGGCGAAGGTGACATCACCCGATGCCATGTCGGCAATGTTGAACTTTTGCCCAGGGTCAGAGATACCGGCGTCGGCGGCCTTAATCTTATCGGCGTTATCGCGCGTAACCAGACGCCCCTGCATCTGCCCGCCGACACAGGCCAGGGCCGCAGCGGAAAGCACCCCTTGCGGCGCGCCGCCGATGCCACAGTACATATCGATATCGCTTTTCGGCCAGACTGTGGCGACGACGCCCGAAACATCACCGTCGACAATCAACATGATACGGGCCCCGGCTTCGCGAATTCTGGCGATCAGTTCACCGTGGCGCGGGCGATCCAAGATGCACACGACAAGATCGCTGACCGGCACGCCCTTGGCCGCACTGAGGGCTTTCAGATTTTCCGCCGGGGGATTGTCAAGATCGACGAGACCGGCAGGCAGGCCGCCGCCGAGGGCGATCTTTTCCATATACAGATCGGGGACGTTGAGAAATTTGCCGCCTTCGGCCAAGGCGATAACGGAAAGCCCGTTGGGTTCCCCCTTGGCGACGATAGTCGGTCCCTCGACCGGCATCAGGGCGACATCGACCACAGGGCCTTTGCCGTCGCCGACCTTCTCACCGACGATCAACTGGCTACCGCCATTGGCATTGTTTTCACCGATGCGGACGGTGCCATCGATTGATAAAACCTTGAGTGCCGTGCTCATCGACTGAAGCGCTGCCTGATCGGCGGACTCCTCGTCACCGCGTCCCATCCAGGTGCTGGCGGCGCGGGCCGCGGCTTCGGTCACGCGCACCGCTTCCATGGCGAGGTTGCGTCCGGCGAATTTCTTTTCAGCCATTACAGATTCTCGATTCTGATCATCACCGGCGCTTCCAGCACGCCGTCAAATCCGGAAATGGTCTCAATCACGCGACAGGCGCGGACCTCTTCTGTTTCATGCAGTGTCAGAACCACCGGCACGGCCTCTCCCGGTGCCCCCCTGCCGTGTTGCAGGACCGATTCCATGGAGACATCGTTGTCGCGTAATGTTGCCGCGACATCGGCGAAAATTCCAGGCCGGTCGACGACCATCAGACGGATATAGTAGGCCCCCTTGTGGCGGTCCATGGACACCGTCGCTGCGGCCTTCAGGCTTGCCGCGGGAATGCCAAAAGCAGGGATATTGATAGCCCGCGCGATATCGGCAATATCGGCGCAGACAGCCGACGCGGTCGGCCCTTCCCCGGCACCGCGGCCTTCCATCATCAGGGTATCGACAAAATCACCCTCGGCGACGACGGCGTTGAAGACGCCTTCGACACTGGCAATTGGCGCGCTGGCGGGAACCATGCACGGATGCACCCGTTGGGAAACTCCCTGCTCGCTTTCCGAGGCAACGCCGAGCAACTTGATGCGGTAGCCGAGTTCCTCGGCGAAGTGGATGTCCAATTGGGAAATGCGGCGGATGCCCTCTATATGAACGCCGTCGAAATCGACTTCACGGCCAAAAGCAAGCGACGCCAGGATCGCCAGTTTGTGAGCGGCATCGACGCCGTCAATATCGAAACCGGGATCGGCCTCGGCATAGCCCAGGGCTTGCGCGTCGGCCAGGACTTCGTCGAATTCCATTCCTTCGTCGCGCATCCGGCTGAGGATATAATTGCAAGTCCCGTTGAGGATGCCATGAAGACTTTTAATGGCGTTTCCGGCAAGGCCTTCACGTAGCGCCTTGATGATCGGGATGCCACCGGCGACGGCGGCTTCATAGGCCAAAGTGACCCCGGCGGCCTCCGCTTTCAGGGCGAGCTCGGTGCCATGGTGGGCGATCAATGCCTTGTTGGCGGTGACGAAATGGCGCTTGGCCGCAATCGCCGCCAGGGCGGTATCCTTGGCAATGCCGTCGGAGCCGCCGATAAGTTCGACGATCACGTCGGCATCGGCCTCGCTGGCCATTTGTGCCGCGTCCTGGAAAAATGCGATGCCATCGAGAGACACGCCCCGGTCTTTGTTTTGCTGGCGTGCCGATACGGCGGTGACGACAATCCGGCGCCCGCAGCGACGCTCCAGCAGATCGCCATGTTCGGTCAGCAGTTTGATTATTCCTGCGCCGACGGTGCCTAAACCGGCGACGGCGATTTTCAGAGGCGCGCTCATTAATTATATCCTGGGCTTTAGAGTCATTTTTCCGCTTCCTCGAAAACCTTTTGATAGTTTCCCAGAAAGGATTTGATGTTTCTGATTGCCTGGCGGGTACGGTGGACGTTTTCGACCAGTCCGATGCGGACATGGCCGTCGCCATGCTCGCCAAAGCCGATGCCAGGGGCAACGGCGACCTGCGCCTCGGCCAACAGCAGTTTCGAGAATTCAATGGAACCGAGATGTTGAAAGGCCGGTGGGATCGGTGCCCAGGCAAACATTGTCGCAGCCGGCGAAGGCACATCCCAGCCGGCGGCAGCAAGCCCGTCAATCAATACGTCGCGACGCTCCTTATAAAGCGCGCGGATTTCATCGACACACTCCTGCGGCCCGTTCAGCGCCGCCGTGGCGGCCACCTGGACCGGCGTGAAAGCGCCATAATCCAGATAGGACTTGATCCGGGTCAGCGCCCCAACCAGGGTCTTGTTGCCACTGCAAAAGCCGATGCGCCATCCGGGCATGTTGTAGGTCTTGCTCATCGAGGTGAATTCGACGGCGATATCCCTGGCCCCCGGAACCTGCAAAATTGACGGTGGCGGGGCGACGTCGAAATAAATCTCGGCGTACGCCAGGTCCGATAAAATCCAGATTTCATGGTGCCGACAAAAATCGACGACCTGGGCGTAAAAATCGAGATCGACCAGTTCCGCAGTCGGGTTATTGGGAAAATTCAGGACCAACGCCGTTGGCTTGGGAACGCTGTGAACAACGGCACGCTCCAGCGCCTCCATGAAAGACTGGTCCGGCGTTACCGGGACATTGCGCACCGATGCCCCGGCGATAATAAAACCGAAGGGATGGATCGGATAACTGGGATTTGGAACCAGAATGACGTCGCCGGGCGACGTAATCGCCGAGGCCAGATTGGCCAAGCCCTCTTTCGAGCCCAGGGTGACGATGGTTTCGCTTTCCGGATTGATGTCGACGCCGAAACGGCGCTCGTAGTAAGCGGCGACGGCTTTGCGCAGGCCGGGAATTCCGCGAGAATTGGAATAGCGGTGGGTGCGCGGGTCCTGCACGGTTTCGGTCAGCTTATCGACGATATGCTGGGGGGTCGGCTGATCCGGATTGCCCATGCCGAAATCGATGATGTCTTCGCCAGCGGCCCGCGCCCTGGCCTTCATCGCATTGACTTCGGCGAACACGTAAGGCGGCAATCGCCTGATCCGGTGAAATTCCTTATCCATGGTTTTCTTTATTCGTAGTCTTCCCGCAACGGGGAATTAATTTTGAAAGTAAATTTCGGC
>CBFDEA010000205.1:0-4570 GCA_965603695.1 uncultured Rhodospirillaceae bacterium
CCTAAATCAGATGCACCATGATCGCCATCACGATCCGGACGCCGCACCGGCCCATGACGCCAAGCGCTACACGGACGGTGGAAAAGTCGGTATGAGCAAGCCGACAGTCACCGTTCGTGCCGACTGCAACGCCCGTATCGGCTATGGCCATGTCATGCGCTGCCTAGCGGTCAGCCGCCAACTGATCAGCGGCGGGGCCACTGTCCGTTTCGTCATGGCGGCGGACAGCGATCCTATGCCGCTTGATGCTATGGGGCTTGATGTGACCCGTTTGAAAAAAAGCGACGGCGGTGTCGAAGGCCTCATTGGGGCTGCATCGCCGATGGACGGCCCTCTCATATTGGATAGCTACGGGATCGGCAGCGCCGACCTGGAAATATTGCATAATGCCGGGTTCCGTATTGCTATGTTCGACGACGCCAAGAGGCTCGATCATTACGCATGTGATATAATCGTCGATTCCGCACCCGGCGCGCCGGATCTTGGTTATCAGGGGCTTGAAAATAGCCAGTTCTGTCTGGGCAGTGACTATGTGCCTTTGCGTAACGAATTCATCAACACGCCGCCACGCACGCAGACACCAGAGACTGTCCGACGCATCCTCGTGACCTTTGGCGGCAGTGACCACGATGACGTGAGCGCGCGGGCGCTTGAAGCCCTGCTCGGGGCGGACAGGGACTGGCAAATCGATGTCATCCTCGGCCCGGCCTATTGCGGTCGCGGCGAAGCGCTGGCGGCGAATAATGAGGCTGTGACCGTGCACCGAAATATTCAGGACATGGCGGCCCTTATGTCACAGGCTGAGATGGCTGTTTCGAGCAGCGGCGGAACCGCCCTTGAGCTGGCTTATCTGGGCGTACCGATGATCCTGCTCGGCCTGTCCGTTGATCAGGTTCCGGTGGCCCGCGCGTTAGCCGCCGCAGGGGCCGCCGTCTACCTGGGTTTCTGGGATACCGTTGATGATGCGGAGATTCTGGTTCAAGCCTTGAGGTTATCGGAAGATTCCGCGAGCAGGCAGCGCATGAACAGGCAAGGCACGGCGCTGGTTGATGGCCGTGGAGCGAAACGGATTTCCGATAAAATTTTAAATAGCTGGGAAACGCCTCCACTTATGGCGAATCCTGGGGAGCAGAATGCGAGTAGTGGGACGATATGAGCGAAATAATAATTGAAAATCGCGCTATTGGTGAGGGTCATCCGTGTTTTATTATCGCGGAAATTGGCGTCAACCATAATGGTGATGTGGATATCGCTCATAAAATGATCGATGCCATTGCTGACGCTGGTGCTGATTGCGTCAAGTTTCAAACGTTCTCAGCCTCGGAGTTCGTCACTAATGACGACGAAATATATGAGTATGTCTCGCAAGGGAAGACGGTGCGGGAATCCCAGCTGGCGATGTTTTCCCGGCTTGAACTCAAGTACGAAGTATTTGCTGCGTTATTCGAACACACGCGCCAACGGGGATTAATTCCCCTTTCCACACCAACTGACAAAAAAGCCGCAGATTTGCTAGAGACCCTTGGTTCGGGTGGCTACAAAATCGGCTCTGACGATCTGGTTTATACGCCTTTTCTGAAATATGTTGGGGCGAAGGGTAAGCCGGTAATTATTTCGACCGGTATGGCTGATGTGGCAGACATTGAGCGGGCGCTGAGCACGTTCCGCTCTGTCGGTAATGAGGACATTGCGATCCTGCACTGCATATCGCTTTATCCGACACCGCCGGAACAGGCGAATTTGCGCCAAATTACCAGCCTAAAAGAACAGTTCCCCAACAATATTGTAGGCTTCTCGGATCACAGCGAAGGGATCACGGCTGATTTGGGGGCGACAATGCTGGGCGCGCATATCATTGAGAAACATTTCACGCTGGACCATAATATGGCGGGACCAGATCAGTGGTTTTCAATGGACCCTGCTCAATTGACCGACCTGGTCACCAACGTGCATCGTTTGGAAGTCAGCCTGGGTTCGCCTAGCCTTACCCCGACGCCAGGTGAAGTCGAGATGCGCCGTGCGGCCCGTCGCTCGATCGTCATTGACCGGGATTTGACGGCGGGGCACGTCGTGTCGGAAAGCGACGTTCGCTATCAACGTCCTGGCGACGGCCTGATGCCTTATGAAATAGAAAAAGTCGTTGGCCGGGCGCTTAAAAATGACCTTGCCAAGGATACGTTGCTCAGTTTCAAGCATTTAATTGAGGAAATATAATGACTTCTTCTTCAACCCCCTCATCAAAAGATTTTTGGGAACAACAGGGCCGTGAGCATGGCATGGAGCGCGCAGCCGTTAATTTTGACCCGATAGGCGAGGAACTGCCGTTCAAGATGCTTGAGGCGGAAGTCGCTGATAACCTATTGATTTGCGATTTGGGATGCGGCAACGGCCGGACCCTCCTGCGGCTTGCGCAATCCCGCCCGAACGGTCGTTTCGTCGGTTTTGATTTTTCCGAAAGCATGATTAAGGCTGCCGAACAACACTGCCTTGAAAGGGGACTTAAGAATGTATCCTTTCACGTTTTTGATGTTTCTAAGGACGCGATGGCCGGGAATTTTCTTGGCGAACATGACATTGTTTTGACAAAAAGGCTTCTTGTAAACGTGCGCGGTGAGGCGAAACGCAAAGCCGTGGAACTTGTTCATTCGCTGCTTAAAGACGGCGGCACTTATATCATGATGGAGTGCTTTATTGAGCCCTTGAACAGGGTTAACGAGATTCGCGAAAAGCTCGACCTTGATGCCATAGAGGTAAATTCTTTCAACGAATATATAGATGCGGATTTTATTGAGACCCTGTCTCCGTTATTCTCAATTGACAAGAAAGTGGATTATGAGAGCCTGTATTACTTCATTTCCCGGATCTTTAATGCGGCGCTGTCAGACGGCAAACCGTCTTACGACGCGCCAATGAATAAAATCGCCGGAACACTAGCAATGATGGGGATAAACCCCATCGAAGGGTATGCGCCAGAAGTAGGTTACATCCTGACAAAACGATAATCGTCTGAATTTGCAATAGTGAATCTGGAAATCAGCTATGATCGTAACTATATTTTATAACAATCCGGGGTTTGTAGCTCGGAAAATGCATGGCGAACTGATGCCGCAAGGGAAAAGATAATGACAAAATACGATATGCTGATGGTTTACCCCAAACCGACAGATGATTCGCCAACGCAATTGACGCCTTTATCAATTCTGCATCCGGGGGCCTATTTTGAGGCTCAGGGATTGAAAGTCGCGTACTTTGATCAACGCTTCGACTCTCCTGAGATGCTCGATGACCTGATTAAAGGATCGAAGGAAATTGGGGTAAGCGCCTTTACCGGTTATCAGGTCGGCCATGCCGCGCGTATCCTGCAGCGCGCCAAGCAATTGAATCCATCGATCATCACCGGCGTCGGCGGCTATCATCCGCGCACTGTTGGCGAGAAGGAAGTGCTGGCCGAACCGTTTGTTGACAAGGTGTGGATGCTGCCGACCTATGGCGAGGACCTGTTTCCCTACAATGAACGCACGCGCATTCATTTTGAACGCACGGAAATGCAATATTTCACTTCGCGCGGTTGTCCGATGCCATGTTCGTTCTGCGCCTTACGCTCGCCGTGGGAACCGCAGGATGTTTCGCGGTTGGACCGGGAATTAAAAACCATTCATAACGATATTGGTTACAAGGAAATTTCTTTCTCCGACCCGAACATCGGTTTTGGTGCCTGGAAAGGGGATGATGGAAAAACGCAACGTATGGACCGGGTTCAGCGTATTCGGGATATCGGTAAAATAATGAATGATATGGGTGTGCGTTGGGATGGCAACATCCGCTCGCCGTATCTGACACATGAAATGGTTGATGCGCTTGTCGAATCAAAATGTTTCTCGATAGAAATTGGCTGCGAGTCTGGCAACGACTACTTCCTGAAAAAAGTTATCCGTAAGGGCCATGGCATTGAAGCTATTAAACAAGCGGCGCGGAACGTGCGCGGTTCTGGTATCTCCATTATGTACAGCTTTATCGCTTATATGCCCCGTGAAACACCGGAAATGCTAGCCGATACCTTTGATCTGATTGACTGGATTGTCGATACGGACCCGGACGCGCGCGTGTCCATGTATCACTATGCGCCGTATCCCGGCAGCCCGATGTACGAAGATGCTGTCAACGGTGTTGATGGCTTCCCTAAATTCACACCGCCAACAACCATGGAAGGCTGGGGTGACCTGCGCCTGATGGTATCGCCAATTTACTGGATTGCCGGCCTGAATTTCCGCATGGACAACACGCGCAGGAATTTCCCCGGCGATGACTGGCAGAAAATTGAGCCATACGTTAAGCTTGCACAGGATAAATGGCGCAAAAGGGAAATGGATGAATTCCCATGTGCCGAGGTCGAAGCCCTGATCGGGGAACAAATCCGCAAACACAACCTTGGGGCCAACGAATTGCTGGCCGCTGCTGGCGTTTAGGGCTGACTGAATGATTCTTACGGCGCATCAACCGGTGTATCTGCCATGGCTGGGGCTGTTTCACAAAATTGCCCTGGCCGATAAATTTGTTTCATTTAATCAAG
>CBFDEA010000206.1:0-4562 GCA_965603695.1 uncultured Rhodospirillaceae bacterium
CAGGCCGTCGATGGTTTCAAAAAACACCGGGACTTCCTGGGTGCAGGTAAGTGTTAGCGGTCCGTCACCTGAAGCGGCCTTGGTCAGGGCCGCAATCTGGCTGCGGCACAGGTCGCTGTGGGACTTGATATCGGCCCCGTCCAGGGCCTTCGATAAGGCCTTCGCGTCTAGGCTCATGGTGCCTTCGCAATCGCAGATTAGTATTTGCTGTTTATTCTCAGCCATCGCTATGCACCATATTCTTTCAGCTTGGAATGATTTTACTATTTTGGTGATTGATGGTGAAACTACAACAGGAAACTTGCCTTCGGAAGGTTTATCCCGACAGGCGGAATGAGGCTCCCCGGCCAAGATTAAAGTGTCGGCTGAAATCCATCGATGCGGGCGTTGTTTTGTTCCAGAAACGGGCGGATTTCAATAAACGACTCTTCGTAAAGAAAGTACGGAACGCTTGGCATCATATGGTGGATTAGGTGCAGATTTTGCGCTTGCGTCAGCAGCACGCCGCCGGGCCAAAGGGAAATTCTGGTATCGCGATAACGCCCTGTTTCCTGGTGGTCGTGATGGGGCATCCAGGTGAAAAAGATCAGCATGATCGAATAGCCGATGACATACGGAACAAGCCACAGCATCACGAATTCATAGCCATAACCGGTGTAAACAAGTCCAGCCACGACCAATGCGTAGGCCACGTAGGTGGCCAGACTGATAACCAGATGGCGGCTGCTCAGGTTGTATTTCCGACACACCTTATAGAGCGTCAAGGGGTTCAGGTTGCTTAGTGTCGCAAGGGGGATGCGCCAAAGCGAGACCACACCAAACGTTCCACGCGCGTAGATATCGGTGTCCTCATCGGTGTTGCACTTTTTGTGGTGAGCCATATGAGATTTTTTGTGGGGATAGAAAAACATCCACAAAACAGCGGCAATTGCCATGCCGGCGGCCTTGTTGAGCCAACGCCATTTTGGGTGCTGCCTGATAATGTTGCCGTGTATGGCCTCATGCAGGACGGTGTAGGCGCTATATAAAATGACGGTGTTTATAATGCCACCGGCAATCATCGGAAGTGCGCCGCTGATCACACCATAGACGCTGGCTGCAAGCCCCGCCAGCACGCCGAGCGCAAGGCGCAGTGTCGGCCAGGCGATGTTGGGGGTGTGCTTCCTCCCGACGGCCATTTCCTGGGCAATAGTAGATTCGTTCACGGCTGTCTCCATACACATCGCAACGTCAGGGGGCTTTTGTTAGTCAAGAAACTAATTTCTTAAACAACTAAGGAGGATTCTACCACGATCTGAATCTTTGATTCCATGGATTATAATTGTTTCACTTCAAAGATACAAAAAACCTGTTATATTCAGTGATCATCATACAAGATTATTCAAAAAAGAGAAAAAATTCTGAGGGGATTTATCAATGTTGCAACATATTATGAAGGGTGCAGCAGCAGTCGCACTGGTTATGACCGCAGTCACGCTTAACACTGCCAAGGCTGCTTCTATTCCGGAATCTACAGACGCGATCAAGGTCGCCGTCAACGAATGGACTGGCCAGCACCTTTCCGCCCATATCACCGGCGAGCTATTGAAAAAAATGGGTTACAACGTCGAATACGTAACGGCGGGTGCCGTGCCGCAATTCGCCGGTATCGCCCAAGGGTCCTTGCACACCCAGCCTGAAGTGTGGACCAACAATCTTGGTGACGTCTATCCGAAGGCCGTTGCTTCCGGGGATATTGAAGTGCTCGGCTCGCTTGGCCTGCAGCCCCGCGAAGGGTGGATCTACCCGCCCTATATGGAAGAAAAATGCCCCGGCCTGCCAAGCTATAAAGCGCTTTATAAATGCGCCCAGGCGTTCGGCAATTCTGAAACATTTCCCAATGGTCGGCTGATCACATACCCGGCCGACTGGGGTACCCGTTCGAAAGAACTCGTCGAGAAAATCGGCCTGCCTTTCAAGGCCATCGCCGGTGGTTCCGAAGGCGCCATGATCGCCGAAGTGAAAAGCGCCTATGCGGCCAAAGAACCTTTGCTGATTATGTTCTGGCAGCCACACTGGATGTTCTCATCGTTCAAATTCAAATGGATCAAGTGGGACGGCGACGGCATCAACTGTGATGAAGGCAGCCAGAAAAAAGGCAGTGCTTGCGGTTTTCAGCAGGCAACCGTCGATAAAGTCGTCTGGAAGGGTTTCAAAGCCAAGTGGCCTGCCGCGTACAAGTTCATGAACTCCATCCAGCTTAGCAACGATATTCAGAATGCGCTTATTCTGGAAGTCGATGAAAAAGGCAACAAGCTGGATGATGTTGTCAAAATCTGGATCGACGGCAACAAGGCGATCTGGGAACCGTGGATCAAAGCAGCCAAGATGTAGTTTTTGAGCATCAGGTGCTGAACCTGAATATCGGGAGAATTCGGCGCGGGGATACCCAAACCTAATTCTCCCGTTTTTTTTGATCAGGGTGGAGGACTCGTCATCACGACAATACCAAGAGATGCCGACAAGGATGATGTAAAGCTATCCTGTCGCGATATATGGAAAGTGTATGGGGATGAGCCCGATAAGTATTTTACAAACCGTTCAGGACGGGTCGAAGATCCTGCCGGTCTAGCCGATCAAATTCGTGCCGACGGGCATATTGTCGCGGCCTGTGATGTCAGCTTCGATGTTCATGTCGGCGAGATTTTCGTCATTATGGGGCTGTCGGGTTCCGGTAAGTCGACGGTCGTTCGAAGCCTTTCAAGGCTTGTCGAGCCGACGGCGGGGGAGGTTATCCTCGATGATAATAACTTGCTTGAGGCATCGAAAAATCAACTGATCGATATTCGCCGTCACAAGATGGGCATGGTCTTTCAAAACTTCGGACTGCTGCCTCATCTGACGGTCATCGAAAACATCGCCTTTCCATTGAAACTGCAAGGCGTGCCGCTGGCCGAAAGGCAGGCGAGAGCCCAACAGGTGATTGAACTTGTCGGGCTGGAGGGCCGCGAAAACAGCCATCCCAATCAACTCTCCGGTGGCCAGCAACAGCGCGTCGGCATCGCCCGCTCGTTAGCGGTGGAACCTGAACTGTGGTTTCTCGATGAACCTTTTTCGGCGCTCGACCCGTTGATCCGCAGGCAAATGCAGGATGAATTTCTGCGCATTCAGCAGATGCTGCATAAATCGATCGTCTTTATCACCCATGATTTCCTTGAAGCCCTGCGCATCGCCGATCGCATGGCCATCATGCGAGACGGGGCCATTGTGCAAATGGGTACGCCCGATGAGCTTGTTCTCAATCCGGTCGATTCCTATGTCGCAGACTTCACCAGCGACGTGCCCTGGATCAGAGTCCTTAAGGCCGCCGACATCGTTCAGCGACCAACGGCTCCGGTTGGCGACCTGCCGAGCGTCAGCGGTGACACGACCCTGGAAGATTTGCTGTTGGTGGTCAGTCGCAATGATGCCGGCGTGCTGGTCACATCCGTCGAGGACGGCAGTGCTCTGGGCGTCATCACCCAAAAAGGAATGATCGAAGCCCTCGCCAAAGGTATTGAGGCGCAGCACGTCAAAGCCGCGGGAAACCAATGAGCGCCTCTATCGACCGTACGCTGGTGATCTGGGGTGGGCTGCTTGCTTTCGTTCTCGTGTGTATTTTCTTTAGAGCCGAAATTAGCTGGCTCGAGTCTTATCCGGATATTTTGATGTTGCCGGTGGGGGCGGTCATGACCCAGGGGATGGTCGCGCTCGTCGATTCTGTCGGGCCTGCATTCTTCGCAGTTTCCGGACTTTTGACCTGGCCCTTTACCTGGGTCCAGCAATTGTTTCATTGGTTGCCGTGGCCGGTGACCATGGCCCTCGTCGCCATTGTCGCCCATGCCGCGCAGGGCTACCGGCTTGTCGCCTTCGCCGTTCTATCCATGCTTTACATGCTGGTTGCCGGTTATTGGTACCAGAGCATGAATTCCTTGAGCCTGGTGGCGATTTCGGTGCCCATGGCGATCCTTGTCGGCTTCGGCTTCGGCGTCTGGGGATTTTATTCGAAGCGTGCCGAGGCCGTGATTATGCCGTCCCTCGACCTGCTTCAAACCATCCCGGCCTTTGCCTATCTGATACCGATTTTGCTGCTGTTCGGCTTCGGCCCGGTGGTCGGCCTGATCGCCAGTCTGCTTTATTCATTCCCGCCTATGGTCCGCAATACCATTCTCGGACTCAGGGGTGTCGCCGAGGTGGTCATCGAGTCCGGCCTGATGTCGGGGGCGACCAGGGCCCAGTTGTTCTGGCGGGTCCGTCTGCCGTCGGCACAACGCCAGATATTGCTGGGTGTCAATCAAGCGACCATGGCCTCCTTAAGTATGGTCATCGTTGCCTCGATCATCGGCGGTACCGACGATATCGGCTGGGAAGTTCTTTCGACCATGCGCAAGGCATTGTTCGGGGAAAGCCTTTTGGCCGGTATCGTGATCGCCCTGATCGCCATGATAATGGACCGCATAACCTGGGGGCTTGCGGTCCGCGAAAGTGAATACAACGATGAAGAACCGCCGTCCTGGCACCAACGTCACCGTCATTGGGTTGTC
>CBFDEA010000207.1:0-4544 GCA_965603695.1 uncultured Rhodospirillaceae bacterium
CATTTTT
This sequence comes from uncultured Rhodospirillaceae bacterium, assembly GCA_965603695.1. Classification (GTDB taxonomy): domain Bacteria; phylum Pseudomonadota; class Alphaproteobacteria; order Rhodospirillales; family JABHCV01; genus JACNJU01. Next base: position 8 of record CBFDEA010000207.1, read on the forward strand.
ATCTTGGCTTCCAGAGGCCCAGCCAAGCGAACGGAGTGAGCGCCCGGCACTTGAGGGGCTATAACTCTAATGAGAGATCATCTCCGCCAGCACGGCGTTCAAGCATAACCGGCCTTGGCTTGTGGCGCGTAGCCCGGTTTTGTCGGCTATCAGAAAATTGCCGTCGATCAATCGGGCGAGGGCCTCCGCGTCGAGCACGCTTTCCAGGGTCAGCCCGCTTAAGGCCTGAAAACGTGCGGCCTCGATGCCCTGGCTCAGGCGCAGGCCGGTCAACAACAGTTCTTCGGCCCGCTCGCTGGCGCTTAAGTGGGTGCGTTTGGCGGTGGCGTGACCTTCACTTTCGACCTTTTCAAGCCAGCGGGCGGGATCGTGAATTTGATACAGGGCGTCAGTCGCGGTTTCGTCCGAAAGCCGCCCATGGGCGCCCGGACCGATGCCGATGTAATCGCCACCGCGCCAGATCGCGACATTGTGGCGGCACTCATGATTTGGCTTGGCGTAGTTTGATATTTCGTAAGAATTAAAGCCAGATACGAGCATTTGCTCATGTGTCAGTTCATATAAATCCGCACCGGTTTCGGCGTCCGCCTCAGGCACCCCGTCGCGAAAGAACAGAGTCCCCGCCTCGACGCTCAACTGATACAGGGACACGTGACCACCGGCCAATTCAAGTGCTTGATTTAATTCACTTTTCCACGTTAGCGCCGTTTGGCCGGGGAGGCCATAAATAAGGTCGAAGGAGAACCGTTCGTAAGTCTCGCGGGCCAGGGAAATAGCCTTCAGGGCCTCGGCGGCGGAATGCTCTCTGCCCAGGAATTTCAATGACTTATCGTTAAAACTTTGGATACCAAGTGAAAGACGGTTAACGCCGGCATGGGCAAAGTCGCGAAGTTTGCCGGCCTCGACAGACGTCGGGTTGGCCTCAAGGGTGATTTCCAGATCCGCGGCATGCGGCCAAAAGTCTTTGGCCGCGGCAATCAACGCGGCGGTGGTCTGCGGATCCATGGTCGAGGGCGTACCGCCGCCGAAAAACACCGTATCGAGGCGTTTCCCCCGGGTCTCGGCGGCAAAATGCGTCATTTCCGCAAGCAAGGCCCGGCGCCAACGATCCTCATCGACGGCTCCGTCGGCAACATGGCTGTTAAAGTCGCAATAAGGGCACTTGGATAGGCAAAAAGGCCAATGAATGTAAAGGGATAGGGCTTCGTTCATGGGATCGGCTGAAAACACGCCTCAACCAACTTTCTGAAGGCCTGGGCGCGGTGGCTGATGGCGTGTTTGGCGGCTGGTTGCATCTCGGCGAAGGTGATGTCCATGCCGCTTGCGATGAAAGTCGGATCATAGCCGAAGCCCTTGTCGCCGCGCGGCGGCCAGACCATGTCGCCGTCAACCCGACCCTCGAAACTTTCCATATGACCGTCGGGCCAGCATAAGGTCAGAGCGCAGGCGAAATGGGCGCTACGATCCTCTTTGTTTTCAAGGGCTTGTTCGACTTTTCTCATGGCGGTAGAGAAGTCTTTTGTCGGCCCGGCCCAGCGTGCCGAATAGATACCGGGCTCATCGCCCAAGGCATGCACGGCGAGGCCTGAATCATCGGCCAGGGCCGGAAAGCCGGAGGCCAGCGCCGCCGCTTTGGCCTTGATTTGGGCATTGGCAATGAACGTCAGGCCGTCCTCGACGGGTTCGGGCAGGTCCAGCGCGGCGGCGGAAATGACGTCAGCCCCGAAAGGCGCCAAAAGATCACCAATTTCCCGGACTTTTCCGGGATTATGGCTGGCAATCACCAGTTTTCCACCGTTGAAATGTCGCGACATAATAAGATTCCTGTGGCCATACCTGTCTTGACTTCCAGCGCCCGCGCCGCCCAAAGGGCGCGTTTAAGCCAAAGCTTCGCGCTGCGCCGTTACTAATTCATCGACGCCTTTACGGGCCAGGATCATCAGTTCGCTAAATTGTTCCGGTGAAAAAGGCTCTTCTTCCGCCGTTCCCTGAATTTCGACGATGCCCTGTCTGGCGGTCAGGACGAAATTGGCGTCGGCCTGGGCCGTGCTGTCTTCGTCGTAATCAAGATCAAGGACGGCGGCGCCTTTATACAATCCGCAGGAAATAGCGGCGACGTGATCGGTAAGCGGCACGCTGGTCAGCACGCCCAGATCGACCATGCGCTGAAAGGCCAGATGGAGCGCGACAAAGGCGCCGGTGATCGACGCCGTGCGGGTGCCGCCGTCGGCCTGGATGACGTCGCAATCGACGGTTACCTGCATTTCACCCATGGCCTTAAGATCGGTGACGGCACGTAAAGAACGACCGATAAGCCGTTGAATTTCCTGGGTGCGGCCCGATTGCTTGCCACGCGCCGCCTCGCGGCTCATGCGCGACCCGGTGGAGCGCGGCAGCATGCCGTATTCCGCCGTTACCCAGCCCTTGCCGGAATTGCGCATCCACGGCGGAACCCGCTCTTCGACGCTGGCCAGACAGAGCACATGGGTCTCGCCCATTTTGATCAGGCACGAGCCCTCGGCATGCTTGTTGACGCCGGTTTCCATGGAAATGGCACGGAGTTGATCTGCCTGGCGGCCGGAAGGTCTCATGAAGGGTGTCCTTAAAAGAGTGAAGTTAAGTCGGGCAAACTAACGCGCCCACGTTGACGGGGCAAGGTCTGGTCACTACATTCCGCCCATCATCTTTGTAAAGTTTTAAAAACCATGATTCCAGAACTGGACGAACGTTCGCGCGTCATTTTCAAGCAAATCGTCGATGCCTACGTGGCGACCGGCGAGCCGATTGGCTCGCGCACCTTGTCGCAACGCCTGAATTCGACGCTATCGCCAGCGACAGTCAGGAACGTCATGGCCGATCTGGAAGATGCCGGCTTGCTGTTCAGCCCGCACGCGTCGGCGGGCAGGCTGCCGACGGACGCCGGTATCAGGTTGTTTGTCAATGGCTTGCTTCAGATTGGTAATCTAAGCCGTGAGGAACGCGAAAGCATTGAGGGTCAATGCCATGCCGAGGGTTCCTCCGTTGAGGGCTTGTTGAAAGAGGCGACGTCGGTGCTTTCCGGGCTGTCACATTGCGCCGGTTTGGTGATGGCACCGAAAACCGATGTGCCTTTGAAGCATATTGAAATTGTTTCTTTAAGTCCTGGTCGGGCGTTGGTTGTGCTGGTCACGGAAAACGGCATTGTTGAAAATCGCATTATCGAAACACCGCACGACCTGCCGCCCTCGGCCCTGATTGAGGCCAGCAATTTCCTAAGCGCCCGCCTTGTCGGTCGCACAATTAGCGAAGCCCATGAGCAAATCATGAGCGAACTTGCCCAACACCAAGCCAATCTTGATAGCCTGACCAGTAGCGTCATCGCCTCAGGATTGGCCAGTTGGGCCGGTGATGATGAAGGCGGCACACTGATTATCAGCGGTCAGGCAAATTTGTTGGAGGACATCAAGGCAGCTTCCGACCTGGAACAAATACGCTCTTTGTTCGCCGCCCTTGAGACGAAAGAAACAATGATTAAGTTACTGTCACTTGCCGACGGTGCCGAAGGGGTGCAAATATTCATCGGTTCAGATAATCAGCTGTTTGGAATGTCCGGCTGTTCGATGATCGTCGGCTCCTACCGCGATGGCCGCGATCAGGTCGTTGGCGCAATCGGGGTTGTCGGACCGACGCGAATGAATTATGCCCGCATTATTCCGATGGTTGATTACACCGCGAAGCTGGTTGGCCGTCTGGTCGGAAATCGTTAATTTTAAAAAGAGATAAGAGAGTTTTAGTCACCATGTCCGAGGACACAGAAAAAGACAGCGAAAACGAAATCGCAGACGAAGCACCGGAAAACGAATGGTCGGGCGACGATGACATCGAGGCTTCGGGTGAAGTCGAAGCCGAAGACGATGACCCATTATTCGGGCCGGACGCTTCTGACGAGGAATTGGAGCTTCTTGAAGGCGCAGGCGGTGACCGCCTAAGTGAGCTTGAGGCAGAGCTGGGTGAAGTGCGCGACCAGTTGCTGCGCGCCGTCGCCGAAACCGAAAACGTGCGCAGGCGCGCCCAGCGTGAAAAGGAAGACGCCGGTAAATACGGCATCGCCTCCTTTGCCCGCGAAATTCTTACGGTGTCCGACAATCTTGGCCGCGCCCTGGACAGCGAGCGCGCCGACGAAGAAAAGCAGGCTAACGCCGACTTGCCGCCGGAAGAATTGCTCGAGCGTTTCGCAAATTTCATTCTCGGCGTTCAGATGACCGAAACCGCCTTGCAGAAGACGTTCGAGCGCATCGGTATCAAAAAACTGGAACCGACCGGCGCGCCCTTCGATCCAAAATTGCATCATGCAATGTTTGAAGTTGAAGATTTAAGCCAGCCAGCGGGCACCGTCTTGCAGGTCATCGAGGCGGGTTATGTGCTGCATGACAGGTTGCTCAGGGAAGCCAAGGTCGGCGTGACCAAGGGCGGGCCGAAAGCTGAAGCCGGCGCACCCGCACAAGAAACCGCTGCCAGTGAGGCCGAAGGTGCGGCCAGCGCTTATGAGCAGCCTGCG
>CBFDEA010000208.1:0-4520 GCA_965603695.1 uncultured Rhodospirillaceae bacterium
ATATCCGTTTCCAGAACGCCACATTTAACTGGGGGATGATGCATGAAAATAACGGTTGGGCGCTCTCTGGCCTCCGATAGGCGCTCATCGAGCCACGCCGCCCTTGTTTGACATATCTCACCTCCCGGTCCACCCGGTACCGTGCTATCCATTGCGATCAAACGAACGTCAAAACCCTCGATCACATAATTGCAGAACCCCTGAAATCCGGATGGGCAGGCATCTTCATCAAAAGCCGACACAAGGCTTGAGCGGTCATCGTGATTGCCTGGAATGACATAAAAGGGGCAGTTCAATGCGGCCAGAAGGCGGGCCGCTTCCTGCGCTTCTTCGGGGCGACCTGAAGCGGTCACATCGCCGCTCAGCACGACGACATCCACAGCAGGCACACATGCGTTGATGTGGGCAATGGTGCGTTCCAGCAATTCACCCACCGGGACGATGCCATAGGCTTTTTGCCCCGGAGGCGTGATATGCGTGTCGCTGATTTGAGCAATAAGCATCAGTGTTCGTCTTCAATCGGATTATTGAGCCGCTCGTTGCGCTTTCGAAGCAACTCAAGGGTCAGCATGAGCAAAGCGGCGATAACAATCAACACCGTTGCGGCGGCCAGAATGGTCGGACTTAAATGTTCCCGGATACCGCTGAACATCTGGCGTGGCAGTGTCCGGTGCGATGGCCCGGCGACAAACAGTACCACCACGACCTCATCCAACGAGGTGGCGAAGGCAAACATCGCCCCTGATGCCACGCCCGGCGCGATATTCGGCATCACCACCTTGAAGAAAACTCTCAGCGGCGCCGCACCCAATGAAGCCGCAGCGCGAATCAGATTGCTGTCAAACCCCTGCAACGTGGCGCTGACGGTAATCAGCACGAAAGGCATGCCGAGAATGGCATGCGCGAGAATAAGGCCGATATAGGTGTCGTTCAGGCCAATGCGGGCATAAAACAGGTAAAGCGCCAGTGCGGTGATCACCAGCGGGATCATCATCGGCGAGATCAGCAGTGCCAGCAATAACTGCTTGCCGGGAAAATCGGCGCGATTAATTCCCACGGCCGCCATTGTGCCAAGAGCCGTCGCCAGGACCGTCGAGCCGAAACCTACAATAATGCTGTTTTTGATTGCCAGACCCCATCGGCCCGAGCCGAAGAAATCTTCATACCAACGCAAGGATACGCCCTGTAACGGATAATGCAAAAATTCACCCGCGTTGAACGACAGCGGCACAATTGTCAGGATCGGGAACAGCAGAAAAAAGAAGATGGCGATGGCCAGCACATGAAAGGAATAATGCCAGATGCGTTGTCCGAGAGTGGCGTATACAGGAAGCGCCATATTGCTCATCCCATCTTCATATTGGCGATGTTGACCTTGCGGCCAAACAAAAGATACATCGACGAGGTCAGCACCAGCAGCACGACCCCCAGCGCCGAGGCCATGCTCCAGTTGACCCGCTCATTAACAAAAAAGGCAACGAAATAACTGACCATCTGGTCTTTCGGCCCGCCGACCAGGGCCGGAGTGATATAATAACCAAGCGCCTGAATAAACACCATCAACGCCCCCGCGCCAATTCCCGGCAAGGTCTGCGGTACGTAAACGCGCCAAAAAGCAATCGATGGCCGCGCCCCCAGTGAGAGCGCCGCACGCATGTAGGATGGCGGAATCCCGCGCATGACGCTGTACAGTGGCAGCACCATGAAAGGCAGGAGCACATGGGTCATGGCGATATAAACGCCGATCCGGTTGAATACCAGTTCCAGTGGCTCGGTAATCAATCCAATGGACAGCAGAGCGGAATTTACCACCCCGTGATTTTGCAACACCAGTATCCAGGACAAGGTGCGCACAAGTAGCGACGTCCAGAACACCAAAAGCAAGACGATCAGCAGCATATTGCGCACGCGCGGTTCGGCCACGGCCAGATAATAGGCAATCGGAAACCCAAGCATCAGGCATAAAAGGGTCACCGCCGTACTGATATAAATAGTCCGGGTAATAATCGACACATAGATAGATTCCTCTTCCGCCATGCTGACGATGTTGTTGGCGTCATCCATGCGCAAATCCAGCGCCGAGAGCATATAGATCAGCGTGATATCTTCCAATCCACGCTCAAGCACGGTCCAATAGGCCGGGTCCTGCCATTTGCTATCAATTCCAATCAGCGTCTCCTTCCAGGGAGGGCCGGAGATATTTTTCAGTTTACGACCGGTTTTGGAAACAAGGGAATAAAACCCAACCTTATCGAAATTCAAGCGTCGACCAACCTTGGCGATAATGCGGTTTTCACGCGCCGCTTTCAGGTCTTCGGCAACAGCGGCAAACGCCTTCTCCTGGGGCAGCCCCTCGCCGTTCCAATCTTTCAGGGCGACGGCAGTGTGCGGCATGATTTCGCGCATCTGCGAATTGTCGATGCTGCGATAGAGCATCATTCCGATGGGAATAAAATAGAAGGCCATCATTAACATAAGAAGCGGCACGATCAGGCTGACGGCCCCGGCCTGCTTGCGTCGTTCAGCGCGACGCAGACTTTTGCGAAGCCCCTCGCCGCCCTCTATGTCCTTTAAGTCCTCTATTTTAGGTTCTTTGCTCATAGCTCTGATTCTAGTTTGAAAGCATGAAGAAAGGGACATTCTTCAGGTGGAAAAGTATATCCTGCCTTCCGAATGTCCCTTTTTCCAGTTTTGTTGCCGCTCACCGCCGGGCGAACGGCAGTCTTTTACTTGGCGACCCACACCTGGAAGCGTTTTTCCAGGCTTTCACCATGGTCAAGCCAGAACCCGACATTCGTCAGCAAGGCATTGTCGAGGTGGCCTTGGGCCGTTGGCAAATTAGACAACATTTCCGGTTTGATGGATTTACCGGTGCCCTTGGCGGTCCAACCATAGGAGATCTTGTTGAAGAAATCCGCCTGGCGGTCGGCCCGCATGGATAGTGAGATGAACTTGTAGGCTTCATCAAGTTTTTTGGAGCCATTGACAACAACCCAATAGTCCATGGAATAGTTGTTGCCATCCCAGACGATCTTGAAGTTCTTGTTATCGCTTTTATTAACTTTATAAATCCAGGCGTTGTAGGCCATGCTCATGGCCACATCGCCAGCGGCAAGACGCTGTTGCGGTTCGGCGCCAGCTTTCCACCAAAGGATTTGCGACTTGATCTCGTCAAGCTTACGAAACGCCCGGTCGACACCTTCTTTTGTCGCCAGCACTTTGTAGACGTCTTCGCGCTTGACGCCATCGGCTTGCAAGGCAATTTCAAGAGTCATCTTGGCACCACGGCGCATGCCGCGCTTGCCCGGCCACTTTTTGACATCCCAGTATTCAGACCAGTTTTTCGGGCCGTTTTTGATTTTATCGGCGTCATAAGCAAAGACCGTCGACCAGATAAGAACACCGGCACCGCAATCAGCCGCCGCGCCATCGACGAGGTTCGCTTTACCGCCCTCAATCTTCGACCAGTCAAGTTTCTCGAAGAGACCTTCTTCACAACCCTGGAACACTTCGGGTGCCTCCACCTGAATCACGTCCCATGTTATCTTCCCGGTTTCGACCATGGCCCGTACCTTGGCCATTTCACCGTTCCATTCGTCTTCGATGATCTTGTTGCCGGTCTCTTTCATGTAAGGCTCAAAATAGGCGGTTTTATGCGCCGCCTGAGTCGTGCCGCCCCAACCGACGACAGTCAGGTCCTTGGCACTTGCGGGCGTCGCCGCCATAATCGCCGTTACTGCAAGCGCTGCGAAAGACGTTGAAATTACCGATAATTTTATTGTCATTGGGTTACCTCCTTCTTGGTCATAGTTATTGAAAAAATCAATCTCCGAAACTTCATGTAGTCACCCCCCATTACAAAAAAATGACATTTGCCATATTAACTATGGCTGAACAAGCAGTCAACATGACTGTTCGGTCATTCACTAAAGGCTTTAGCGCCATTTTTGCCGCCAAGGTGGCAAAAATGTTGGGATACGGCCAAAAGCCAATGCCGGGGGCAGCAGTCATTGACGCCCCCCGGTTTCACGGAACGCAATCTCAATCGGGCCACCCGAGTCATCGTGCACCAGAGCCTTGATTGGAATGAGAATGCGTCGTTCCGGCAACGCCGATATTTGCTTCGACCATGTGACGCCAGCACCATTTCGGGCAACCAAGGTCCCTTCGCCTTGGCGCGTAAATCGAAGCTGAAGATGCTGCATGCCGGACTTGTTGAACGGCAGCCCGATCCGTTGTGGAACAACGAACTTGATAGGGCCGGATAGGGATATAGACAGCTCTTTTTCCGGCCTCGGCAGACGTCCGGCGAGATCGTCAGTCGCCATGTCGCCGATAAGTTTGCCCTCTTGCCAACTCCAGCCTGCGGTTTCGACGGGACGAAGGAGATTACCGGCGGCAAAATAGGCCGGATCGGAACAGCGTCCATATTGATCGATGGCGGGACCGCCACTGGCGGGATCGATGTCCAGATGAGCCATCCGGACCAGTGTTGCGGCAGCGGCGGTCTGTACAACATC
>CBFDEA010000209.1:0-4499 GCA_965603695.1 uncultured Rhodospirillaceae bacterium
ATCGGCGTGCGTACCAACGGCCTGCGGTCCATGGCGACCGCGCTGGCCGACGGTGTCGAGGCGAAGAGGGCCGAGGACGACGCCACGGTCAATGTCCATGTCCCGATGACCTTCAAGGTCCGTGGCGGGCTTAATTACATGCAGCGACTGAAAGCGGAACAGCCCTGTATTTCCGGTGTCATTTCGGCGACCCGCGGCAACCACGGCCAGAGCATCGGCTTCGCCGCAGGGGTCACCGGTATGAGCGCGACGATCCTGGTGCCTTTCGCTAACAATCCGGAAAAGAACAATGCCATGCGGGCCTTGGGTGTCGAGTTGATTGAGCATGGCGAGGACTTTCAGGAAGCCGCCGAACACGCTCAAACTCTGGCTGTCAGCAAAGGCCTGCATATGGTGCCGTCGTTCCATCCCTGGCTGGTTGCCGGTGTCGCTTCTTACGGCCTTGAATTTTTCCGTGCCCAACCTGATCTGGACGCGGTTTTTGTCGCGCTCGGCATGGGTTCGGGAATCTGTTCGTTGATCCAGGCACGCAATGCGTTGGGCCTTAAGACGAAAATTTACGGTGTCGTCGCGCAAAATGCCCCGGCTTACTCTCTGTCTTTCAAGGAAGGCCGGGTGGTCAGCACGCAAAGCGCCGACACCTTGGCCGACGGTGTTGCCTGCCGTTCGCCGAACGAGCTGGCGCTGGAAACGATCCTTGATGGGGCCGCCGATATCATCACCCTCAGCGAGGATGAAATCCTTGCCGCCATGGCGCATTACTTTACCGACACTCATAATCTTGCCGAAGGCGCGGGCGCGGCACCACTGGCGGCCCTTCTGCAACGTCGCGCTACATTTACAGGCGGCAGGGTCGGGCTTATCCTGTCGGGGGGGAATCCCGACAAGAACCTGTTGAAAAGGGCCCTGGAATTTGGAGATTAAGACGACATGACCGAGGAACTGTTTCGCGAAGACGCTTATTTGAAAGAATGCGAAGCCACGGTTGCAGCCGTAAGCGCGGACGGTATCGCGCTTGATCGCACGGTCTTCTATTACACCAGTGGCGGTCAGCCGGGCGATACCGGCAGGCTGACAACGGCTGATGGTGTCAGCATCGAAATTGTCGATACGGTCAAGGACCGCGATAGCGGAGTCTTGCTGCATGTTCCCGCCGAAGGATCGCCGAGCCTCGCGCCCGGCGACAAGGTCAGCGCGGGCATTGACTGGAACCGACGTCACCGCTTCATGCGCATGCACACCTGCATGCATTTGCTGTGTAGTGTTATCGAGGGCGGTGTCACGGGCGGTTCCCTGGGCGATGGCAAAGGCCGCATAGATTTCGATCTTGCGGTTACGGATTTGGACAAGGAAGCCATCGCCGCGCAAATCAATGCCCGTATCGAAGAAAACCACCCGCTCAGCGCGTCATGGATCAGCGACGCCGAAATGGCTACGAAGATGGATCTGATCCGCACCATGTCGGTCAAGCCGCCCAGCGGTCAGGGCCGCGTGCGCCTGATCAACATTGAAGGCATCGACCTGCAACCGTGCGGCGGCACCCACGTCAAAGCAACCGGCGAGATTGGCAGGATTCGTATCGGCAAGATAGAAAATAAGGGCAAGCATAACCGCCGCGTCAATATCCTGTTCGACGAATAAATGGATTCCGGCATTATCATAGAGCGCGCCCAGGGTGCCACCGACATGGGCCATATCCGTGATCTGTTTACGGAGTATCATCAATGGCTGGGGGTCGATCTGTGCTTTCAGGGGTTCGCGGATGAAATGGCCGAGCTGCCGGGGAAATACGCCGAACCGGCGGGCTGTCTTCTGTTGGCCTGGGAGGGCGAGACGGTTGTCGGTGGCGTCGGCCTGTGGCCCTTGGCGGAAAAAATCTGCGAGATGAAGCGGCTCTATGTGCGCCCTTCCGGGCGCGGCCAAGGGCTGGGCAGACGGCTCGCCGTTGCGATAATTGCAGAGGCCAAGGAGCGCGGCTACCAGAGCATGCGTCTCGACACACTGCCGCAGTTGACCGCCGCCCTGGGACTGTACCGTTCCCTTGGATTCGCAGAAACGGCGCCATATTACGACAATCCGCTTGATGGGGTCAGCTATCTGGAACTCGATCTGGTTAGCTCGGGTGAGATAGATGGGCGTGAAAACGGCTGATTTCAAAGGTATTTTGTCAATCTTTTGTTATCTATTGAATGTTAGCTTTCTTTAACGAGTGTTTGGTTTGTGCGTTGCAGCCGAATCCGGTTAGCATTGCGCGTGATCTCCGCCTTTTAGCGGCCGACCACCTGTAAGCATTAGGGGAACGAATATCGTGAACAAGTTGAACGTGTCGGGGCGGATCAGGGGATTCACGCTTTGCGTTGTTACGGCGCTTGGGCTTTCAGCCTGCGGCGGTGCTTTGAGCACAGACTTGCTTCAAAATTCGTTCTGGAGCGGTGGCCTGTCCGATAATAATACCACCGCCGAACTTGGGCTGGCGGAACTGGCCAAGGGACATTACATCAAGGCGGAAACCCATTTCCGCGGTGCCTTGAAGCGCAACCCGCAGGACATTCATGCCTTGCTCGGTCTCGGTATGCTTTATCAGAATAATGGGCAATTAACGCGGGCCCGGCAAATGTACGAGGCCCTACTGGCGATCAGGCCCGATAAGGCAAAGCAGTTTATTGTCTGGAAAAATTTGAAAACCCGACCGATTTCAGAAATTGCCAGTGTCAATCTGTCGCTGATAGAAAGCGGCGGGGTGCTGACATCCATGGGCCGCGAGAGTGAGCCGCAAGGGGTTGCCCAGTCTGGCATGGCTGCTATGGAGCAGCCAATTTCCGGTGCACCGTCACCGATGGCTATGACCGCCAGGGCGATGCCGTCGGAACCTGCTGCGCCGGTTTCCTTCGCCGATGCCGGCCTGCCGCGATTCGCCGAGGCCGAAAGCAATATCGTCTCGCGCTTTAAAACCCTGCGAGCGCTGCGCGATCAGGGACTGCTGACGCCAGAAGAATACAATACCCGCCGTCAGGCCAATATCGGCGCGCTGCTGCCGCTCACCTCGCCGCCCCCAGCGGCAGGATTGGACCGCCCGGTTCCGAGTACTGAGCAAATTTCCGGACGCCTGCGGGCGATTGGCCGCGGCCTTGAAATGCGGGCGATTTCCGTCGCCCAACATTCTGCCGAACGCTCGATGATTCTGGATGCGATGATGCCTGCGGCGCCGATCAGGGTCGCCAATCCGGGCCGACCACCACAAGGACTTTTGCAAGCCGCCGACAGTGTTCGCTGGCTTGAACAGCTGCGCGAGGCGGGGCTTATTACCTCGGACGAATATGCGCGCGAGCGCACCACCATTGAAAATCTGATGAGCCCGGCTCCTTCTGCTCCGGCCCCGATGATGGAACAGGCACCGGTGCCTGTCTCCTCGAGTCCGGCGGAAATGCAAGCCCCGACCCAGCTCAGCGGGCCGCAACCGGCGGTGCACTTGGCGTCTTACCGCTCACGTAAGGATGCTGAGCGTGGCTGGTCGCAATTGCGCCGTGCCCATAAGGCCGAACTGGCCGATCTGCAATCGGAAATCAGCGAAATCAATCTCGGTGCCAAGGGCACCTTCTTCCGCCTCAAGGCTGGCCCGTTGCCGGGTAAAGGGGCTGCCACGGACTTATGCAGGCAGTTGAAAGCGCGCCGTCAGTTCTGCGAGGCGTCGTTTATGAATGCTGGCTAAAGCAGGAACTCTTATAGCCCTAAAATCTCTCTGGCTTCCTGGACACATGCCGGATGCCTTTCATATTGCGGGCAAATCTCAACAATCTGGTTGACCAGTTCAGCGTTGCTGTTGGCCAGACGGGTCTTGTCGAATTTCAGGTTATCTTCGAGTCCGGTGCGGACATGGCCGCCCAGTTCCAGACACCAGCGCGCCACGCTCAGTTGATGACGGCCTATGCCGGCTGCGGTCCAGGTGGCGCCGGGCATTATTTCATTCAATTCTGAAATGCCAAATTCGAGAATCTGACGGCGGGCGGGCAGGGCGTTTGGTATGCCCAGCACGAACTGCACATGCGGCGGGGATTTGAGCAGGCCTTTATCGATCAACGCTTTGGTGTTGTAGAGCATGGCCATATCGAAGGCCTCTATTTCCGGCTTGATGTTGTTGTCCAGCATGGTTTTCGCCAGACCTTCGACCAGTTCCGGGTGATTGTCATAGATCTGCTTGGCGAAATTGACAGATCCGGTCGCCAGTGATGCCATGTCAGGATTCAGGAACAGCGGCTTGCCGCGTTCTTCCTGGCTACGACCGCGGCCGCCGGTGGAAATCTGGAAAATCATGCCGGGGCAGTGCTTACTGACCCCTTCCATCAAAGCGGCGAACTTGTCCGGGTCCGAGGAAGAATCTTCGTTGTCTTCACGAACATGGGCGTGAACCAGCGTCGCCCCGGCTTCAAATGCCGCCTGGGTCGATTCGATTTGCTCGGGCACGCTGATAGGAACAGCCGGGTTGTCGGCTTTTCTGGGCA